>RZYO01000044.1 GCA_009930325.1 Spirochaetia bacterium
TTCTACAGAAACACCTCCACATGCGTGGAGAAGACTTTATATTACAAAATTTAGCCATTTCTTCTACAGAAACACCTCCACATGCGTGGAGAAGACTTTCAAGTTGAATTTCAATGATAGGCTTAATGGGAAACACCTCCACATGCGTGGAGAAGACTAAACTATGTGCCAACTGACAAACGTCAATTTAGAAACACCTCCACATGCGTGGAGAAGACTTAGAGATATTACAATCGGCAACATAAGAAATAGAAACACCTCCACATGCGTGGAGAAGACTGTTCCATTATATCAATTATTTACTTTGTCTGAGAAACACCTCCACATGCGTGGAGAAGACTGCATAATCTTTAGTTGCTATTTCTTTTTGCTTGGAAACACCTCCACATGCGTGGAGAAGACTTAACCAATTCAGCAACTTCTTGTTGAGTACAGGAAACACCTCCACATGCGTGGAGAAGACTCAATAAAGGTTACTTTTAATTCTTCAGGAGGTGGAAACACCTCCACATGCGTGGAGAAGACTTGGCTCTGTAACACATGATAGTATCCAATATGGAAACACCTCCACATGCGTGGAGAAGACTTTCATTCTTTTAACATAAGCTACGGACTCATAGAAACACCTCCACATGCGTGGAGAAGACTCCTACAACACAAGTTATTAGTCTAGTAGATTAGAAACACCTCCACATGCGTGGAGAAGACTCTATATCAAAAGAATTAACTAAACTTAAATCCAGAAACACCTCCACATGCGTGGAGAAGACTCTTTTATTGTTGTACCTACATTTTTAACTTTAGAAACACCTCCACATGCGTGGAGAAGACACTGATTTCGATACTTTCGATGTCAAGCAAGTAGAAACACCTCCACATGCGTGGAGAAGACGGTCGTATTAATCATGAAACAGACAAGGTTACAGAAACACCTCCACATGCGTGGAGAAGACCTTTGCCCTTTGTTGCATCTTCATATAAACACAGAAACACCTCCACATGCGTGGAGAAGACTTTTCCCACCAGTCTTTTTTAAATTCATAACCAGAAACACCTCCACATGCGTGGAGAAGACTTATTAAATTCTAAAATAGTACTCTGACTTCTAGAAACACCTCCACATGCGTGGAGAAGACTGAATCACCACACATCAATCTATGTTCACCAAGGAAACACCTCCACATGCGTGGAGAAGACTGCCAACGAGTTACACGTGAACCAGGTTTTTTGGAAACACCTCCACATGCGTGGAGAAGACTCTGTAAACTGTCATTGTGGTAACACCTAATAGGAAACACCTCCACATGCGTGGAGAAGACTTGAGTTTTCCAATATTCAGCTTTGTTTTTATAGAAACACCTCCACATGCGTGGAGAAGACAGAAATATTCTTGCATATTCTGAAACTGTCATAGAAACACCTCCACATGCGTGGAGAAGACAATCCTATTGCTAAACCTACAGCAAGCCAAAAGGAAACACCTCCACATGCGTGGAGAAGACTCTGCGATAGTAACCACATTGTTATTAACTGTAGAAACACCTCCACATGCGTGGAGAAGACCGGCATATACTCTATCAACGGAAGCAGGGTCGAGAAACACCTCCACATGCGTGGAGAAGACTTAGCTAACATTGTATCAGCTAAAACTTCCCTGGAAACACCTCCACATGCGTGGAGAAGACATATTATTACAACATGATGCTTCTCTTTTAGGGGAAACACCTCCACATGCGTGGAGAAGACAGTACAAATAGTATATTTTATAAAAAGATTACACTATAATTAGCGTTTTTTCAATCAGTTTTATTTTGTGGTATTTCTAAAACTAATTCTAAATCAGAAATATTTGTTATTTTTCTTGTAGTTAATCCTCTTCTTTTTATTTTATACCAAGGAGCTTTTGGTATGCTTTGAAATATTATTAATCCTGAGGATATTTTTGATTTATCAAATAAGTTATTAACAACTTTTTCAGCTAAACTATCATTAAGCCCAGAGACAAATACCCCTGGTTTAGGTTCAATAAACCATAATTTCATTCTCCCTCTAATTGCGGGAGGAAGATGTTCGGCAATAACAACTACCATTATTTTTTTCCTTCTAATATGAAATTAATATCTTTTGCAATTTTTGAAAATAGTTTTTCATTTTGAATGCAATCTATAAAATTTGAAGCAACTAATTCTCTATCATAATCTCCAGCTAATTTATAAGTTAGTTGAAAAGAAAGCTCAATAGTTAACTTTTCTTTATATAAATCTGCGATATCATAAACAAATGGTAAAGGACTGCCAGAGTGAACAAATCCAAAATAAGGAGAATATCCTAATGAAAAAATACAGGATAATATCACAGCGTAAAGAGCGGTATTTGCTGCTGTTAATATTTTATTAGTAATATCGCTCATTTGAAATTTTCCTGGTATATAACTTCTACCTTTCCATCCTACTTGATATTTATTTGCATATTCTTCATATAAAGCTTTTACTCTTTTACCTTCCATTCCCATTAATTCGTTTAATGTTTTATCAGATATTTCATCATTAGGAAATCTAAACGAGAACATTCTTTTTGCAATTTCCAATCTGGATTTATTATTTATAGATAAGGAAGCCTGTTTTTTAATTTTTCTAGTATCACTTGTAGGACTTAATCCAGTAGCATAATAAAGCATTGAGTCAGTTCCAACCCAACATATTGTACAATTTGCATTCCCACAAATTTTGATTGCTTCATGGGTAACTGATGTTCCAGGACCTAATAGAATCGTCATAATTGATGCAACAGGAATCCTAACAATATTTTTATTTGAATCAATCCACTTTATACTGCTATCATCAATTTCAAGTCTTCCTCTCTCTAAGTAAAGGAAAGGATATCTTTCCTTTACTTGAGGAAGTAAATTTTTTGTTACAGGTACAAAAAGTCGATTTTTCATTATATTTTTACCATTGTAACTCTTCGTGAGGTATATTCTTTTTTTTCACCAAAACTTATTGGTATATCAGATATTGAAAAAACATCTCCTTCTTCGTGGAAATTTCCATCAATAACTTTAAAAGCAGGAATTTGTTTTTTTTCATACCCTATATTTAGTCCTTTATTTATTGCTTCATCTTCAGATTCAAAAAGACCTTGATAAATGAAATCTGTTGGGATACAGTTTTTTCTCCCCAAAAAAATATCACCAATAGGTTCTTTGAGACCGTTAATAAAAATTTCAGATAAATCATCTGGTATTTCTAAAATAACTGAATATTTTGCATCTTGAATATAGTTTCGATAAGTTAATTTTGAACCTCCTCCAACGGCTTTTTTCCCTTCAGAAGTTTTTGGAATCATTAATTTTTGCCATGAATCATTACTATTATAGCCATTCCCTACCATATGGAAGTCTGTAATAATAGTAGGTATCTTTCCATCAATGGTAAAAGCAATAACAGTTTGTTTTAAAGGAGCCATTCTTGCTAATAGTTCTTTTTGATTTCCAAATAATCCTGATCCAGCAAATATAAGCCCTAAAATACCTGATTTTGATGGGAATGTTATACTATCTCGTAGATAATATTTACTATCAATACCCCAAGATTGTAGAGGTGCTTCTAGCCATAGTAATAGGTATTTCATAACGTTATTCCTTTAGTATACTTGTTGTTAAATCGGAACATAAATCATCTATGGAGAAATTTTCATCATCACCATAATCTGCTTTATATTTTAGACCAAAAAGAGATCCAGATAATTTTTCTTTTTTATCAAGATAACCACATAATATTTTTTTACTTTCTTCCAAATATCCTCCATCAAATGCTTTTGTAACAGCTTTATCAAAAGGAACTTGTAATCTTTGACCTTTTCTAATATATACTCTTGCAAAGTCCCAAAAACATGATCCAGATTGTGTTGATTGTCTTGCAGATGGAATAGCTAAATATAATGATTTGGTAAATTTTTCAATTGCTTCAATTATACCTTCACCATTTAAGGTGTCATATAATTGTCCTAAATTAATTGATATGTATCTATAATAGGTTGCTGAATTAAATTCTAAACTGCCCATATGTGCAGAGCCTTGTTTATCTGCTAAATCATCTAAAGCTGTGAAAAAATCGATTTCAGAAACAACTTTATGTGTAGAAATAGCATGTGCAAAAGATGAAGCTGCTTCAAGATTTAAATCTTGGTCTTTAGCAACCATTCTTCCAAATAAAGCTATATCTAAACCATCTGAAACACTACATACATTGTTTTTAATAATTTTCTTTAATTTAGTTTTATCAATTTGATTAGTATCAAAATTAATACTCTTCATGTATTCAGAAATTGCCATTGCTTCTTTTTGTGTAATGAATACTAAAACATCACTATATCCATCCGTATCTATTTTTTTAACATATAATTCAGATGCAAATTTTGAACAATTTAAAGCTAACGCTTCCTTTGCTCCTAATTCTATACATTTTTCATAGATTATTTTTTGCATGCATTTTGTTCTAATACCAATATTCATTCCAAAATCATGCATTTGCTGTCTTACTGCTCTTTTCCAAGATTGGCTACTTACTCTTGCTCTTGGAACTCCTCCTACGATTGCACTTTTGGGAGCCCCAACATCGTCTCTATTTAAACAAGTCACAGGAAATGACTGTAAAATATGATATTCAACATAAAGTCCTTTAAATTTATTATCCATTTTTATACCTCTTTTTATTAATTATTTAATGGAATTATTTCCATTAATCCAAAACCAAAACCGCGACCTCTTCCAATTCCTTTACAAAAACTTTGTATAAAGGTTGAAGAATCCATTACATTAATTACACAATTAATAGAAACTTTTTGTTTAATTAAATTTCTATTTTCACTATTAAACTTCGTTATTTTAATAGGAGAAATATCTATTGATTGTTGAGAAACTTGAAACCCCCACGAAGGAGATTTTTCAATAAACCAATTCCGAATGTTTTCAATTCCGACTATTCTTTGTTCTTTACCATTTATTCTTTTTACAGGATTCAAATCAGCTGAAAAAGAAAATGAAGAATATTCAAATAATCGTTCTGGAACTTTTTTTGATTTATGTTCAACATAATTAGGACATATGGGATAATTTTTCGAAAGAATAATTAGAATTCTCTTTCCCATTAGCATTCCTTTGTCTCTATATAAAAAAGATCTTGAAAACCCTTCCTCTATAGGAAATAGAGAATAGACAAATTTATGTATTGCATAATCATCTGTTAATTTCTTTTTTAAACAGACATCAGTTCGTATTTGAATCTGGGTTAATATCATTTTTTCTTCCTCCATTAAAAAAATCTTGAGCCCAATTTAGTTTTACTTTTTCATTGAACCATTTAAGATTTTTCAACAGTTTCTCATAATCAAGGTCAATACCTTTAGAATCTATCAATCTTAATACAGGTTTTATTACATTACAAATCTCAATTGTATCAGAACAAGCAAGCAATCTTCTCAACTTTGCTATACCAGGATTATTATCCTCATTTGAATAGCAATTTGCTAAGGCTTTTCCAAAAGATAATTTACCATTGTAATCTTTATTTCTTTTTGCGAAAGCAGCTCCAATAGTTGCTAAAGGTTCTCTAGCATATGGATTTGATAAATCTTCACACCATGGTGTTAAGACTTCCCAGGCCATATAACTTGTATTGGGATTGTCAGCATGTTTCCATTTTGCAAGATATCCTCGATCATTATTGTGAGAAATTAAACAATCGATAAAATGTGATTCTTGTGATTGCTTTTCTTCCATTATTTTATACCCTCCTCTTTTATTGATTTATCTATAAACTTTGAATAATTTGGACGACTTTGAACATAAGCTTCTAATTGTCTTGCTGTTTCTTTTGCACAGTTTTGATCAAAGCAATTCAAAGAAATGTTAATAATTTTTTCTCTCAAGATACTTTGTTTATTAAGATCGTTGCTAAAATATATATCAATTATTTCTGATGAAAAGCTTTCTAATTCATTCCAAAAAGAAGAAACTGTTTTGGAACTGATTGAATCACTAAAAGAAGGTGCATTTAATATTTTAAAATATTTCTTTGTTGATAAATAAAGAATTTTAGAAATTTGCTCAATTATATCCATTTCATATCTAAAGTTTTTATATTCAGTTAAAGCAATCCAATCAATAGCAATTTGTATTTCCGAATCTATTTCATCATCTTTTCCAGAAAGATATTGTTCTCCTGCATTACTTGTGACTTTTACTCCCCCTGACCAAAGAGAAAAAGTTTTTTTATCTAACATTTTTATTCGTTCCAATACAAACTCTAATTGTGGGCTCTTAGTTTTTTGATTTTGCATTGTGACATCAATAAATGATAATAATGCTGATAATTGTCTCCATGGTTTTTTTTCAGTATTACACCAAATTACTTGAGGTTTTTTCTCCGTACCTGTGATTGTACATGATAAATCAATAATTCCATTTTTATAATCGCCATCAGGTATTATACCTTCAGTAATTTGCATTTTAGAACTATTCTTATCAAATAAACAAAAACGATTGAGTGCTATTAATTTCCCAAAATAACTATGAGAGTAGAAATCTGCAGATTCTCCAATTTCTTTTGTTGGCAGTTTTTCCCAAGGAGGAATTCCTAAACCATTTTCCAAAAAGCCTATTTTGGATAAATCTTTTTTGGTCATTATATTTATATATATTGTTTCTAAAATTGAATCTCCTAAAAAAAATGAATGTAAATAACCTAAAAATCCCAAACTAGAGCCAGCTTTACCTCCAGTTTTCTTTTTTAAATCAGTTGAAAATGAAAACGAATTATCTATTTGTTTACCACCAAAAGGAAAATTTAATTGGGAAAGCATTATTAAGACTTTTTGATCATCTGAAATAGAATCATTTTTAATTTGGTTTTTAAATAATATAGTTGTATTTCCTGTAGCAACATATGGAATAAATGTACTACATTCATTTTGTTTGACCTTATCTTTTAGTTTTGTATATTGAAGAAAAGGTTTTTCTCCATAAAAGAAAAATAAATCTTTATTTTCTTCTAAATATTGAATAACTTTTTCTGAAAAATTATTTATATTTGTATTTATCCAATCTTCATCATCTATTGGAGTCCAAGCAGCTTGTCCAATTGATAAAAGTAACTTTAAAATTGAGATTTTATTTATAGAAGTTCCGTCAATTCTAGTGATATTTTTGTTTAGAAAAACATCTTTTATCGAACACTTGTTTTTAATTCCTACTGTTGGAATCCAAGGTTCATCCACTAATGAAAAATTATTCATTAATTATCCTCCTTTACTAAACCTAAATTATCAAAATAGCTAAAGCCTAAATTTTCACCATATGCAGATTTTAATCTTTTGTTAAAATCTCTAATTGCAAGATAAAAATAATTATCTCTATTTTCTTTAATATATAAATATTTAGATATGTACTTTAAAATTTCAGAATCAGTTGATTTATTTAGATTATAATTAGTTGTTACAATGTTTTGCTCTAATAACCAAACTTTTTTTTGGAATTGGTTTTTATCATTTCTTGTGTTAAATAATTCGATTGAATTACCATCTAAGAAATTAATTATTAATGAGTTGCAAGTAAACTTTATATTGCTAGCAATTAATATTCTTGTTTCAGTTTGGTCAGAATATCTAGTATGAATGTTTTCATCATCATTAATAAGTCCATATTCTCCCTGAGCAGATAATGCATAATTTTTCAATTCTCTATTTTTTTGTTCTAATTCTTGTTTGTATTCTTTTAAAGAACCTTCTTCATTTCTTTCGGAGTAAACAGCGTCAATTAATGTTCTTATATCATTTGGTATGATAATATTTGAAATTCCACTATTTATTAGTTCAATAGTTCTAGCTAAAATATATCTGGAATATACAAAACAAGAACTCCCTTTTAAATCAGGAAAATTTGTATTTTTTGAATCTTTTTCCATTAATATAATAGCTTTACAAATTGCATTTTTTACTCTGAATTTGTCATGGGTTTTATGTCTCCATAATCGGCCTATTCTTTGCAATAATAAATCTATTGGTGCCATTCTTGTAAATAAAATATCACAGTCAATATCTAAGCTTTGTTCCAATACTTGGGTACCTATTAATATCTTTCCTTTTTCTCTTATTCTAGAATCACTTGTTTTTCCATAATATTTAACCCATTTTTTTTCATTGATATTGCGTTGTGCAGGAATAAATTTTGAATGAATTAATCCAATTTCGATATTTTCTTCACAATTTGCTTTGATAATTTTATATTTTTCTTGTGCTTCAAGTACTGTATTTTCTATCCAAAGAACTTGTTGCCCATTTTTTGCAGCATTTATAGCTGATAAACAGGACATAAATGTATTTTCACTTTTTTCAATTATAACTTGTTTATATTGTTCTGTTGGTAGTGGAATCAATTTCATTGAAGTATTTGTTTTATATAACAGACTTGGATAATCCATTTTCTTATTTAGTATTGAGTCATTCTTAATTAATTTACTACATTGGTATTTATTTAAAGTTGCACTTAAAATAATTACAGTTGAACCTAATTCTCTTAAGGCTGAAATTAGCTCTACAATTAACGTGCCTGTATAGATATCATAAGAATGGACCTCGTCCAAAATTATGACTTTCCCAGTAAGTCCAAATTTTCTTAAATCATTATGTTTGACTCTTAAAATTGACATAAGTGCTTGGTCTATAGTTCCTACACCATATGGTGCTAACAAAGCCTTTTTTTTAGATGAAAACCAATCAATTTCATTTGTATCAAAGAAATGGGGAGAGATTGAGCCACCATGAATTAATTTTACTAAACCTTTATCATCTATTTTTGAAACAAAGTTTTTAACTCTTTCCACCATACATTCTGAAGTTAGTCGTGTTGGTAAAGCAAAATATAATCCAGAAGAATACCCCAATTCTAACATTTTATAGGAAATATATAATGCAGCCTCCGTTTTACCTTCTCCCATTGGGGCTTCAAGGATATAAATTCCAGGTTTTTTAATCATTGAAATCATTTTTTTTTGTAAAGCATTCTCTTTAAAAGAAAAAATAGATTCAAAAGATAATCCTCTTTTTACCTCAAGGGGTGAAAAATTTGTCTTTTCGACGGCTTTTCTTGCTTCATTTTTTAATATATTCAAAGGGATTTCTTCGTTAATATTTTGAATTGAGGATCCAATCCAATCAGATAAAACAATTGTAGCAAGTATTAAATCATAATCGTATTTTGTTATATCAATAGTTTTTTTTGGAAAAATTTTTATTAGGCTTGAAACTAATTCCATTCTCATTGATTGCCAGCTTTCACCACCATATATATCTGCATTTTCATCAATAGCTTTTTTAGTTGCTTTTCCATGATGGTCGTTAGCTATTAGTGCAGCTAATTTATCAAAGTTTTTTAGTGCTGAGTAACCTACTGAAGTATGATATCCATCTTCTTTATCATTGGTTTTTCTGAAATTTGTTCCTAGTGGATACATATTACATGCAGAATAGATTTTATATTGAAAGCCAGGATAAACTTTTCCTATATCATGTAAACTTGCTAAGTAAGAAATATCTTTAGGTAATTTACAACTTATGATTGGAGATATTTTTGCTATTAATTCATTACAAACGTAGGCTACTAATGCACAATGTTGGAATACTGTTGCTCCGAGTATAGTCTCTTCTTCATTTTGTTTTTCTGTTTTTGCATAACATTTTTCTATAGGAAGTGTGATATATTTTTTGTCTTTTTCAATATTTTTTATTTTCATATGTTTTTGAGCATTTCCTTTATTTCCTTCTTCCAGTCGTTGACTAATCTTTCTGGTTTAATTGGAATCCCATTTGAACCTTGTTTTAATAACCATGATTTTATTGGTGAATATTGATTGCTTTTAAATTTGATAATAATTTGACCATTTTCTTTGTATAATATTTCTTGATTAAGACTAAAAATTCTATTTTTCGAATATTCAGCTGAATAACCTTTCAATAGAATTTCAAAATTGTAATATTCTTTTTCAACATATCTGCCAAAAATTCCCTCTGTTTGTTTTCTGAAATCGCAATCATCTTTTAAAATAAAATTTTTGTTAAGAATTTTGATATTTTTAATTTTTGATAGATTAAATAATCTAGTCTCTTTTCTCTTAGGGGAATAACAAAATAGACTCCATTCTCCATCATCAAAAATTAATTGATAGGGTTCAACGATTCTGTTAAAATGAATTTCATCATTATATCCTTTATAATCAAATGAAATTATTTGGGTTTTTTCTATTGCTTTAATAATGGAATACCAAACTTTATCTTCAATTATGGTATGCGGCGACCCTAAAAATAATATTTGTGATCCTATATTTTTTGATAATCCTTTATTGTTCTTTGTGTTTGGTTTTTCTCCTAAATTCTCTCTTTCATATTCTCTATTTCCTGCAATATCAAATTGGGGTGCAATAGTAGCCAATTCTTTGAAAAACATTATTGAATCATTATAATATGGCGAGCCTTTTATAGTTTCTAGAAAATTGCAAACAGAAGTTGCAATTTTTATATTTTCTGAAGATTCTAATATTCCAGGGAGTCTAAAAGTTTTTTGTAAATAATAATAGCCATTTTTTTTTTTAGAATATTCTATGGGAGCATGGAAAAATAATTTTAAAGTATTGATGTCTCTTTTTATTGTTGGGATGCTAACTTCACATTTTTCAGCGAGTATTTTTGAGCTAGGATAAGTGTTCCTTGATATTTCCCTATCAATAAGTAAAATTCTATAATAACCAATATTATTGGATTTCATTTTATTCTCCATTTTAAACTTATTTTTTATTATAGCAAACAAAGCGTATCATAATCTGATACGATACTATTATATTATACATAAAATTTCATTAGTTATATTATAATAATACTTTTTATTTAAAAATATAAATACTTATAAATTATTAATAGGAGTAATTTTTTTTAAATATATTTATTGCTGCAAATTTTTAATTATATACTTCAGGTTTTAAAGGAACTTTTTCATTAATTGGGTATTTTGCTGTATTATACTTTATTAATTAATACATTAATAAACAAATAAGAGGTAATTAAATTAAATTTTATCATATAAAATAAAATCTAAAGAAGAAAGTAAAAAAAAGTATGAAATTTGGAGAACTCAATAATAGCGTACTCTTTTTTAAAGATTAAGGATAACGTTTATTGTAATCTTTAAAAAAATAATTAATGAATATTTAATGAAAAAATAATTTTGAAAAAATAAATATAATATTTTATATTAAATAATTAACGTTTATCATTAATTATTTATTGACATAATATAAATTCAATGATACTTTAATATTTGAAAATAAATATATTTATTTTATATCAATAAAAATATGAGGAGTGTTATATGAATGAATCAAATTATGTAAAATATAAAAATTTATCTAGATATTTATATAAGATTATTAATTTGTTATTTTGGCTTAGTATTTTTCTTGCTGCTATTTTTTTTGTTGTAAGTATTATATTGTTAATTATTCCAATTAAATCAAATTTGTTATTAAGTCCTTCAAATAATTCGATTAGTTTAAGTCCAGATAATATAATTAGATTTAATTTAGAAAACATTAGTGTTAATTTAATGAGCTTGAAAGAAGTGTTTATTTATTCCTTTTTTTCTTTTTCAATAGTCTCAATTTTTTTAGCATTTATTACAAAGCAATTAAAATATATCTTTTTTAATGTTATTAACAACGAGCCATTTAATGAAAATAATTCAAAAAGTATATTATTTATTGGATATTCAGTTATAATAGGAGCAATAGTTTTTCCTATATCAAAAGCAATCGTAATAGACAAAATAATAAATGGATTTAATTTTTCTAATGTTAATGTAGTATATTCAATTAATATCGAAGGTATATTTATAGGAATTTTATTAATTATTTTAAGTTCAATTTTTCATTTTGGTTCATACTTACAAAATGAACATGATTCTACAATTTAAATTGGGGGTAAAATGGCCATAATAATTCGCTTAGATCGAGTATTAGCAGATAGAAAAATGCAACTTAATACCTTAGCAGATGAAGTTGGTATTTCTGTAGTTAATTTGTCTAATTTAAAAACTGGTAAAGTAAAAGCAATTAGATTCTCTACTTTAAATGAAATTTGTAAAGTTTTAAATTGTCAACCTGGTGAAATTTTAGAATATGTTGAAAATGAGGAATTTGATAATTAAAATTCAAAATATAATGTTATTCAAAAAATAAAATAAATTATTCAATTTATAATAAAAAGCTCCTTTATAATATATTTCCATTAAAAAAAATTATTGATTAATTAAAGGAGCTTTATTTGTTTTTAGGATTATATTTTTTTATTTAACATTTGATAGAAAAGTTTTAATAAAATTAGGGGTTTTTGGGTAATCTCTACTTATTTTATTTATTATTTGCTCTTTACTTGGTAAACTATTTATATCAAACAATAAATCTGCAGAGCCTTTATCGGCAACACCAATATGCCCTTTAAAATATGCACCAATACCATATTTTCCAACACTTAGTGCTCCTAAAGACATATATCCATAAGCAATAGAACCAATCGCAAAAAGACCTATACTAATACACCCGATTGATAATCCTCCAAACGCAAACAATCCAATTGATAATAAAGCAAGAGATAGAAAACCAAAGCTTAAAAGGCCTATGCTTATAAAACCTAAAGATACTATCCCAATTGCAATATTCCCTATAGCTAAAATACCTTTTGCTTGTGTATTTATTTTTGAATTAATATTAATATGAACTAAAGGAATACCATATACATATGATTTACTTTTATACTCATAATTAAACCTTCGATTATTTATATATTCTTTTTCATTTACCTTGCCTGTACAAAGTTCATCAAGTGAAATTGAAAAATAATTAGCGATATTAATTAATTTATCAATTTCAGGTTTTGAATTGCCTGATTCCCATTTTTGTACTGCTTGTCTTGATACAGAGAGTATATTTGCTAAATCTTCTTGACTTAATCCTTTTTCTTTTCTTAAATTATAAATTTTATTACCTATGTTATTCATATATGCCTCTTTGATATTATATATTTACTATTATTTTAATAAATCCTTCTACCATCAAAGTTTTGCAATTTGACAACTAGTGGTTGCTTTTAAAATAAAAAGAACTATTTTTGAATTATTTTAGTATATTAATTAATATATAACTTATTTAGGTTATAATTTTTTTTAAAAAAAATTTAATTGCGAATTAATTTTTTAAAATATTTATATGTTTAATTATATCATTTGTAATTTTTTCAGATATAATTGATGGAAAATTTTTTGGTAAATTAGAATTTAATATTTCAACATTTTTTACACTATTCTCAATTATTTCTTCTAGTAAATTGTTATATTGAAGCTTATTAATTTTG
This sequence comes from Spirochaetia bacterium, assembly GCA_009930325.1. Lineage (GTDB taxonomy): Bacteria > Spirochaetota > Spirochaetia > Sphaerochaetales > Sphaerochaetaceae > Pleomorphochaeta. The sequence continues at coordinate 13,453 of RZYO01000044.1, forward strand.
AGAAAATTAGCTGTTTGATCCCAATTGGTTTTACTTATATTGTTTATTTTATATTTATTTTGATTTGATGAACCTTTTATTGACATAGCAAGTTTTATTTTTGAGCTATGTATTTGACCATTTCCACTGCCAACATAAGGAGCAAATGACATAATATCATAAAATGGAGTTAATTTAAAAGTACTGTTTTTTCTTAATTCAATACTATAATTTTTTGCATGACCATCTGTTGCGGATATTAACCAATTTAGAATTTGAGCTTTAAAAAATAAAAGTTCATCATCTTTATTCTCAGAATTTTTTAAAACGTTTAATATGTCTGAGGCATTAGGGCCTCCATCGCTTTGATATTTTTGAAAATATGGAACATTTAATACTTGGCAAAAATCTTCTTGGGGAATTCTTAAGATTCGATTGTTAACATTATCAAATTTTCTATCAAATCTTTCTACAGACAATACTTTTTCATCACAAAAACTTAGTATTTCTGATGAAGCAACTGGTAAATTCATGATACGAAAAAAATTACTACAATACCATTCATTTTCAATTGAATTGAAAATATTTATATTGTTTGTTGCTATTATTGGTAGTTTGAAAATATGAGTGCTTGGGGTTGTGCCTAGAGGATCTTTCCAATTTATTCCATCATATAACAAAGCTAATTTATCTTGTACCCCTGTTAATGAGATTTTAAAAGGTTCAATAGAATCATTTATGTTATATTTAGTAAGTTTGGTTTGTTTAATTAAATTTGAAATCTGAGTTTCATTAAGTATTTTACCGTCAATTGTTTGTTTTGTGGTTAGATATTTTGAATCTTCTGAGATTTGAATTGCACCGATACAATCTTTTCCAAGAACTGTAAGAATAGAAAAAGCATCATTTTTTTTAATTGAATATTTTCTTTGAATATATTCTATAATATCTTTTCTTTCTGGGATTAAATTAGTAAAAAAATGCTTTACAACATCACCTGTATATTGTTTTTCTCTAATTGGCATTGATAAGGAAATACTTCTTGCATATTTTGATTCAATCCATGATTCCATATATTGAAAACTTTGATTATCTTCATTTTTATATTTCCAAATTCCAACTAATTGATTGTTCATTGCAATATATAATTTTTTCACCAATCAACCTCTTCTTTGTCTTCAAAATCATTTGAAACTAACTCAATATGATAATTGCAAGCTTGTATATAATTAAATAGGCTTTCTAATGTACATTTTATATTACCATTTTCAAGTGCTGAAATAGTTTTTGGTAATACAAATGATTTTTCAAAAAGTTGAACTTGAGTTAATTTGTTCTCATGTCTTATTTCTGTTAATAACGGGCCTAACATGATTGGTGTTGTTATTATTTTGTTTTTCATAAATTAATTGTATCTTATAAATATTAATATGTAAATATACCTTATAGGGTATAAGTGTAATTTTTACCCTAGAGGGTGTATTAATAATATTTACCTTATAGGGTAAAATAAAATACTAATAAAAATAAGAATTATTTTATTTTGACACTTTTATTTTTTTTGTAAAAATAGTATTATATAAAAAAAATACACACAAATTTATAAAATAGTGTAATAATGGAGAAAAGAATGAAGTCAATATCATTTGATTGTTTAAAAACTAATTTAAAACAATTGACTCAGAAAGTTGAAAGTAACATTTCGATAAAAAAAATAATTAATCAATTGGACTCTAAATCGGAAGTAAATCATGATTTTAAAGAATTGAAAATTGGTACACATATTGCTAAAACACCAATAGTTCAAGGAGGCATGGGAGTTGGTATCTCTTTATCTTCTTTAGCAAGTGCCGTTGCAAATGAAGGTGGTGTTGGAGTTATTGCTGCTAATGGAATAGGTCTTTTAGATAAAGATTATTTCAAAGATGGTGATAATGCTAGTGTAAGAGCTTTTAGAAAAGAAATCAGAATAGCAAGAGAAAAGACTAAAGGAATCATTGGTGTAAATATAATGGTTGCCATTGATAATTTTAAGAAAATGCTTGATGTCGCAATTGAAGAAGCTGTTGATGTTGTTTTTATGGGGGCGGGGTTGCCTATAAAAAATATTCCAGTAAAGAGAATGAGAGAAAAGAATATTAGCATTGTTCCTATTGTAAGTTCTTCTAGAGCTTGTGATTTAATTTTTAAAATGTGGTCAAAAATATACAAAGATATTCCAGATGGTGTAGTTGTTGAAGGGCCAATGGCTGGTGGACACTTAGGTTTTGAAAAAAATCAAGTATCTAAAAAAGAATATCAATTACCATCTCTTGTAAAAGATATTAAAAAAACATTATTAAAATATGAAAATGAATTTAATAGATCTTTGGCTTTAATTGCTGGAGGTGGTGTTTATACTGGAAAAGATATTTATAGTACTCTTAAAGCTGGAGCTGATGGTGTTCAAATGGCAACTCGTTTTGTTGCAACAGATGAATGTGATGCTGATATAAAATTCAAATTAGCATATGTTAATTGTAAAAAAGAAGATATTGGCTTTATAAAAAGTCCTGTTGGAATGGTTGGTAGAGCTATTAGAAATGATTTTATTAAAAATAGTGAAGAAGGGTTAAAACATAATTTTTCTTGTAACTGGAAATGCTTAGCAACTTGTAAAGCTAATGATGCAAACTATTGTATTTCAGTTGCTTTGAATAACGCAAGAATGGGAAAAATTGATAAAGGCTTTGTATTTGCAGGATCAAATGCTTATAGGATAAAAGAGATAATTTCAGTAAATGCTTTAGTTACAGAATTAAGAAAAGGTTATATAAAAGTTAAGAATGCCGAAGTTGTAAAATATATTAATTCTTTATTAGAGAAAATAAATAATCTTTATACAAGTTATGAAGAGAAATTGCAAATTGAAAATAAGTATAAAAAAGCATATGAAAAAGCTTTAGTAGGTTTTAATGATGTTTTAATTGATGATTTAAGAAAAAAATATAAGAATGCTATTACAAGTGCAATTAATACTCAACTTTTATTAGAAGAGAAAATATTGTCAGCTTGGAAAGTTGTTTTAAATTAATATTAAATTATAAAACAAAGGATTACTTGTTAGTTTATATTGAACTAATTAAGTAATCCTAATTTTTTAAAATCAAAATGAGTAAATTATAATATTATAATTATTGTTTTGATATTTTTTTTGTATCTACATATCCAAGATATACTATCCAAACATATGCTAAAGTTTTAGGCATCATTAGAACTCCAATTAAAGGGTAAACTGATGATAATAAAACAACAGGTATATAGAAAGCGAAAGAAAGAATAATTGCAATTCCCATTTTTGAGTAAGTATCTTCTTTTTTATGTTTTGTTTCATTAATAAATAATACAATTATAATTATCCCTAAAATTGCAAACGGTATATTTCTATAAATTCCCCAAGTATATGATTTTTCAATAGCAGTCCATTGATTTTGTGGTAACAATGATAAGATGATTCTTAAACTTGCTAAAACATATACAATAATATCTAAAGTTTTTGTATTTTCTTTTTTATATCTGATTTTAAAAATATTAAATAATATTAAATAGAAAATAGTCATTGTTACAGAGGTTATCATTTGCCCGATACCTAATGAAACAGTATGAGAAGCAAAATCGTTTGTAATTATAGATATTATTCTTGGAACTAAATGAAACGCATCTCCACATCCTAATATAATAGCCATAATACCAAATAATTTATGTTCAAAATCTTTAGCATTTTTTATGATACTAATTCCGATAATAATTACTCCAATGAGATAAATAATATCAAATAGTGATTCAAAAATAATTCCCATTTCTTTATCCTTTTTTATTAATATTTTGTAATAAGATCAATTAATGTTAAATAATTTTTTGTATTTTTATATACATCATTAACTAATGTATCAAAAATTAAATTTGTAATATTTTCTAATAATTCATCATCTATTTTTGTTTTGCTATCTTTTTCATTAATCAAACTTGTCTTAATTATTAGTTTAATTTTTTTTTGATATTCAAACATCATTTTTTTTGCATTTATATTATCATTTGAATTAAATAGATTATGATGATTTAATACCCCATCTATTGGTGTTGTTTCATCTTTTAATACAGTAAAAATATTTATTATAGTTTCTTTAAAAGATGAATTTTCTTGACTATTTATTAATGATAATATTCTATTCCAAGATTGAGCTGTAATAGTTATTAAAATATCATTTTTTGTTGGAAAGTATTTGTAAATTGATCCAATAGATACATTTGCTTTTTTTGCAATATTTCTAATTGAAAAACTAGTAAATCCATCATTAAGGAGAATTTCTCTTGCTATAATTAATAGTTTTTCTTGAGTAATATTTTTAGTATTCATCTTTCCCTATCCTAAAATGAACATTGTTCATTTTAATTTAAAGTAATACTAATCGTTCTATTTGTCAACTTATATGATTGAGATTGTGTAAAATATTTTAATTTAAGAACAATGAATAGTTTTATTTTTAATCAAATATAAATTTTTTAATTGCTTTAGCTATTCCACTATTATCATTAGTATCTGTAACATATTTTGCTATTTGTTTTATATGTTCAGTTGCATTACCCATTGCGATTGAATATCCTGCTTGAGTTAGCATATCTATATCATTTTCATAATCACCAAAGGCCATTACTTGTTCTTTGCTAATGTTAAAATAATCTGCTAATAAATTAATAGAATTACCTTTGTTGGCTGAGGAAGGGTTGATTTCAATTATAAAATCGGCAGATTGAAGAATGTTTAATGAATCCAAATGAAGATCTTCTAAAGCTTTTCGTGTTTTAGCTAATTGTTTTGGATCTCCATTTTTTGCAAGCATTTTATAAGGTGAAAAATTTTCTTTTTCCCAGATATCAATTTGTTTTTCCAAATCTCCAAAAATGCCTTCATATCCACACATAGTAACTTGATGTTTACTCCAATGATTTTCTTTATCGAAAAAATAATCAAATAAATCAAAGATTTGAGGTGTTGAGTTAGTTTCTCTAATAACTGGAATGACTTTTCTTAAATCTTCTAATGAAATTCTAGTATCTTGTATTACTTTCCCCTGCCATTCAACATAAGCTCCATTAAAACAAGAATAAATACAAGGTATTTCTAATTCTTCAGCTAAAAAGGTTAGTCCACCTTTAAATCTTCCAGAAACAAGAGCAATTGGAATATTTTTTTCTCTCCATGCTCTTTGAAGCATTATTTTATCTTCTTTATTAATTCCCTTTTTTGAATTTAATAATGTTCCATCAATATCTGTGCAGATTAGTTTTATATCATTCATGATTAATTTAATACCTTATAATTTAATTTTATCTATTTTTAACATTTATTGTAAAAAAGTTCTAGTTTAATTATTTATATAGGTTATTAGTTTATCTCATTCTTTAATTCATTAATTTTTTCTATAGCTTCGTTTAAGGTATCATTGCCTAATTCAGTTGTTGAATAATACTTTCTAATTTTTCCTTCAATAAGGACTTTTTTACTTTCGATTAAATTATTTTTTTCTAATTTATGGAAAATAGGATAAAGTGTTCCCGCACTAATATCATAGCCATGATTTTTTAATTCTTCTATCATCCAAGATCCATAAATGGGTTCTTTTTTTGCATGATAAAGAATATGAATTTCAATAAAAGCAAGGAATATTTTTCTTATTGGGTCTTGCATTATCATATCTCCAATGGTAGTATTATGTTGATATCGATTTTCGATATTGGTTTTCAATATTAAACAATGTGAATATTAACCTTATATTTAGAATTTGTCAAATTTAGCAAAGCACTTAAGGATAAAAGATGGATACAATTGAATTATTGAATATAAATTTAAATTTTAATAAAAAACCTGTTTTAAATAATTTTTCATTAACCTTTTCAAATAATGATAAAATTTTAATTAGTGGTAATTCTGGTAAAGGGAAATCTACATTAATAAAAATATTATTAGGTTTTCAACAATTTGAAAGTGGTACATATAAAATTAATTCGAGAGCTATTGAAGAATATAATATTTTTGAAGTCAGAAAAATGTTTGCTTATGTAGATCAAGAGATTTCGTTGAGAAAAATATCTGCAAAACAATATTTACAAGAAATCTCAAAATTTAGTGGTAACTCTTTTAATGGTGTTTTGGATGAACAATTATGTGAGTATTTTGAATTTGATTTAAATCTTCTTGATAAAGATATTCAGAAATTATCAGGTGGAGAGAAACAACGTTTAGCAATTATTATTTCAATAATGTTAAAAAGGCCTTTCTTTTTGCTTGATGAAATAACATCTGCACTTGATAAAAATTTAAAAGAAAAAACAGTTTCATATTTTTCTTCATGCTCTGAAGGTGTAATTGCTATTAGTCATGATGAAGTTTGGTTAAAGAATAGTAATTTTAAGAAGGTTATATTGTAATGAGTAATATTAGTTATTTAGGCATTTTTTATTTATCTTTATTGATAATTCCAACCTTATATGTTAATCATTTGCTAAATGTAAAAATGAATAAAAGAATTATTATTTCAGTTACAAGAATGATAATTCAATTAAGTTTAGTTGGAGTGTATTTACAGTATATATTTGATTTAAATAATAATTTTTTAAATGTTACATATATAATTATTATGATGCTTGTTGCCTCTGTTTCTATCACAAATTCTACCCCATTAAAAAAGAAAAAATTATATTTCCCAATATTTCTTTCTATGGCATTGCCTAATTTGTTTATGGTTTTATTTTTTAATAAAATGGTTATTAATTTAAATAATATTTTTGATGCAAGGTATATTATTACTATTGGTGGAATGCTTTTAGGAAATGTTTTAAGTGGTGATATTGTTGGAATTAATTCTTTTTTTAAGGATATTGATGAAAACAAGAACGTAATTAATTTTGATTTAGCTTTAGGAGCTACCCAAGTACAATCAATAAAACCTTATGTTAAAAATGCTTTAACTGCATCAATAACCCCAACAGTATCTTCTATGGCAACAATAGGTTTAGTTGCTCTTCCTGGAATGATGACAGGTCAAATTCTTGGTGGAAGTGTTCCTCTTGAAGCTATCATGTATCAGATTGCAATTATGATAGCAATTTACGTAACAAGATATATTAATATATTGAGTTCTGTTTATGTTTCTAATAAATATATCTTTGATAAAAAAGGGCAAATGTGTTGTTAAGAAATGAAACTTTTTTTAACAATATTTCTTAAAAATTTTTTAAAAAAATATAAAATTAGAATAAAATTGATATTCATGTTATTGCTAACTCCTAATGTCAAAAGCTTGATTAAGTGCTTTGCTCATTATTACAAATAAAGATTAGTTGTTTTGTCTCTTTATTTATGAACTATTC
>RZYO01000177.1 GCA_009930325.1 Spirochaetia bacterium
ACCATTGTAAAACAAATTTTTACATTATTCATATCATCTATTTCAGTATTAAATATATCTTTGTCAAACACACTTATATCTGCAAGTTTTCCAGCTTCTAATGTACCTAGTTCACACTCTCTATACATATCATAAGCTCCCCCTATAGTCCAAGCTTTTAATACTTGACTTTTCTTTAAGGTATTATCTTCATTAAAAACTTTTCCCCCTACAGCAAACTTATTGGTACAGGTATGAAAAATTGAATTTGGGATATCATCAATTACAAGAGGTAAATCTGTTCCACAACAAAGAGGAACACCTAACTCTACCATTTTTCTTCTATTCCAATAGTTCTTCCCCCGCTCTAAGCCTATTTTATCTTGTATCATATTAACTTTACTTTCATAATCTGATATTGATTGAATTTGTGGATAAAACTCACATATAATTCCTAACTTTCCCATTTGAGCGATATCTTCGAAATCTGCATATTCAGCTTCAGTTATTGCATGTCTGTTAATCAATTTATTATTAATATCTTTTTTGCATTTTGAATAAATTTTTATAACTTTTTCTACTGCAGCATTACCTTGAGCATTTAAAGAAAATCTAAAATTATTTTCATCTGCTTCAATTACTTCTGATTCAATTGTTTCCCAATCTATATCCAAATTACAATTAATATTTGTATTGTTATATGGTTCTTTTATATAACCATCCATTTGACTAATTGAACCATCACTCATACGGTTAAAACCTGAGAAACGAACATAATCACCTTTAAATTTATCCCTCATTTTCTTTCCATAATCAAAATTTGCCCCTTCTTTCACTGGTTGGCTCATAAAATTAACTCTTAAATTTAAATCATTATTATTTTCTAATTCTTCGAGTACTTGAGTAAAAGAACTAAAGGTATCATAGCCTATTTCTTTAACCATAGTGACACCATGACTATTTAGCATTTTTACATATTCTTTATATAAATGTTTAGAAAAGTTATGATCATCTAAAACTTCTTCAATTAACTTCCACAATACCTCATTACAATTAGCACAAAAGTCAAATCCATAATGATTTATTGCCGCTTTATTTAACCAAAAAGATTCCCCATCATGTGAAAAAATTACTATTGGTCTTGATTTATATAATTTATTTAAAGCATCCATTTCTGATTTATCTAAATCTATGGAATAACCATGAGCCCATATTGGTTTATTTGCCTTTACACTCTTACTATATGAAATAATTTCTTCTATTATTTGTTTTGTATTTTCAATGTTTGATAAATCTAGACCAATATATCTAAGCATCCAACCTGAAAAAAATACATGAGCATCACTAAATCCTGGAGATATAGTTTTATCACCCATGTCATAAATTATTGTACTATCATCTACTATGCGAGAATCTATTTCTCCATTTGAAACTTTTAGTATTTTATTATCTTTGATTGCAACATATCCCTCTAAAGGCATACATTCTAATGCAGTAAAAATACTTCTAGATTTTAAAATTATCTGAGCTTTATTCATTTTCTACTTCCTAAAATTAATTTATTTTTAATAAAAAAGTAAAAACTATTTTTAAAGTTTTTGAAAATGAAAATATGTATTGTTGGTTGATATTAAAAAACTATCATTAAAATTATTAATAATCAATAATAAATTTTATTTTATGTATTTTTATCGTAATATATTTATAGTATTGTTAAATAATATTAAAAACTTTAACCAAAAAATATTATTAACAGGACCTTTTATCTTTAACTAATGAATAAATTGAAAGTTTATGCTTCTTTTTTTGATAATGATATTTTCTTAACATTAAAATAATTTCATCAACTGTATAATTACTTTTAAAATAAGCCTTATCTTTATTCTTTGAATAATCATAATATTTTTTACAAAACTCACTTGGCTTTAAACCTTCTTTATTATATTTTTTTAAATCATCATGATATAATATCAAAAGGTATTCAATTTCTGGACAAGTATAACAATTTATAACATCGGTATACATTTCACAATAAGGTTTTATTAATTTTAAATTTTCAGATTTTGAATCAAGTATTCTTACAATTACAATAGGTTTATCAAATTTATACTTCAATTTTTCAGATAACATTTTACCAGAGACTCTCTTATGAAACTTATTATCCAACAAATCATCTTTTGAGAATATTAAAGCCTTATTATCTAATAATATATCAAGAATTTCCAATTCTGCATTACCTTCATATATGCAATAAACAATTTTATTTGATAAATCTATTCCATCTCTTCGAATAGCACCTTCTTAACCTTTTGTGCAAGTGCATAACTAGGTGCAGTGTTGCCAAAATAATTTGATAATAATATTTCACTCTTTTTAACATCATTACGCTTAATTTTATTTGAAAATCTATCAATAATTACATTGTGATTATCATCTCGAGTTGAAACGTATATTGCATCTTTTCTATTTATGGAATCTAAAATTTCTAAATAATGAGTTGTAAAAATTAATGCTGCTCCTTTTTTATTGATATTCTCATCCATAAACAAATCAATAATAAATTCAACTAAAGTCTTATTTAAATGAACTTCAATTTCATCAATAACAACATACCCTCCAAATTTTAAAATGCCCGAGATTAAATCTAATAATAAAGTACCTTTAATTGTTCCTGAAGATAACAATCTATATTGTTCATCAAAATTATTTATCTCATATATTTTTTCTTCATTTTTAAATTTCACATTAATCTTATCATTTTCTTTATAATCTATTGTATAAATACTATCATCAAATAGATTTGTAAATATTGAACTATAATCCATACCTTTAACTAAAGAATTAATATTAGTTGAATCAATAAATGGAACAAAATTAAAAGATCTGTTCTTTGTAATAGTTATTAGAATACTATGGTTATCATTTAAAAGGCCTAATTCATTTTTATTTAATTTATTTCTTTCAATTATAATTTGAGAATCATCCCAAAAAGCTATATCTTTTTTTCTCTTTACAGATGAAATATCTTTTGAATAGATTATTTCATTTTTAAAATAAAAACTTTTAATTGGACTTAAACCTTTTTCATCAACTTTTTTTAAACCAATAGTGCTTATTAATCTGTATAATATTTTATCAGATAAAAAATCAACTATAATTTTTGAATTTTCTTTGAATAATGAAAATTCTATTTTTTCATTCTTTAATGCTGTATTGTCATTAATTAATTTTGCAACAAAATCAATTAATCTTAAAGCCAATGTTTTTCCAGTAGCATTGATACCTGCAATAGAAATAACTTTTTGCAAGCTAATATTATTTGAAACTTTATATACTTGTTCAGTATTTACTACTTTATCATTAGCTGTAAAATCAATAACAAAATCTTTATCAAATAATTTAATATTCCTATATTCTATCCTTAAAAGCCTCATATATCCTCCTATTCTTCACCATTCATTCTACAACTATCATATTATATTGTAAACATGTATATTGTTCATAATTTATAAAATTATAGATATTTTATTTAAAAATACATATTATAAACATATAATCAGTTTATAATATATGATTTATATTCAAAAAACACAGATAAATTGAGTATTAAACAAAAAATATAATAATCTTAAAAACATGATTTTATTATTTAATTTTGACTGTTTATTGATAATTTCTTTGTAATAAACCTTTTGAAGATTACAATGCAATAAATTTATTTATTTGATACATTTTTACAATAGAAAGAAAGATTTGATTAAAATTGATATACCTCTTTCAGTTGCTAGTATAAAAACTATTGCAATATATAGTATCCTTTTGGGCATGGAATGACTCATTATATGCTATTACTTTAATCTCCACTATAGCGAAGAGAACATTAGATATTGGCATGATATTCACATTCACAGTTGAAGGTAATACCGATTGAATTGGAATGATATCAACATCAACTATTGCAGCAATTCCTATTGCAATTATGTTGATCTTCTTACAAATATATTTTATTGCAGAACTTACAATAGGTACTATCAAAGGGGACCCCTGAATACAAGGAACTCATAGCTTTTTTCTTATCTAAAGTAAAATAAGGCCCGATAAAGGTTATATTTTGTTTTATTTAAAAATAAATATAACCTTAAACCATATGATGTGACCTAAAAATTCAGAAGAGTGTGGATTTAGCATTAAAGAGATTATAAATAAAAATAAGTAGAAAAATACTATCTATTTAATAAATCGTAACAAATGTGACTAAATCTAAAATATAATATACAAAAAATTTTAATTTTTATTAAAATAAATATTAAAAATGTTGTAAAACATTGAAGTTATTTCAAGTAATCAAAGATAATATTATCTCATTTGTAAGTTTAAGCAGTTATACTTTTACTCTATTAATTTTTTTTATTCTTTTTAAATTTAGAAAAATCTGTTTCAGCTGCAAAGATAGTTAAGAGTATTAGTGATCCACCAATTAATAGATTTATAGTAAAAGGTTCAATCTTTAATATTACTGAAAAAAGAGAACCAAACAATGCTTCAGTTGATAATATCATTGCTGCCTTTGAAGGAGATGTATTACTTTGAGCATAGGTTTGAATAAAAAAGCATAAACATGTACTAAATATTCCTAGATAAAGAATTGATAAGATTCCTTTAGTATAATCAATATTTGTAATTACTAATTTATCATAAAATACAAAAAATAGTAGAGAT
>RZYO01000045.1 GCA_009930325.1 Spirochaetia bacterium
GCGCTTGAACATAAATAATAAATTGGACAAAATGAATAAGCAGTAATTTGCAAAGCATCTGAGCAATCATTTGACAGAATTACTTAGCAAGAACAATAATTGAATCTTTTGATAAATATTCTTTTGGATTTTGTTCTCTTTCAACACTTGATCTGAATGGGTTTGGGAAATTAATTGGACCTTTAAATTGTTGTTTAGTTATTGGAATAATTATATATTTATTTGTGAATAATTTATTATTTAGAATTATTGAAAGAGGATTAAATTTATAATTTAAATTTGAATATAAAATATTTTGAGTACTTTGATCTAAAATATTATCTTTAGTTTGATATAACCCTGTAATTTCAAAATTAGTATTTTCTTCTTTTATAGCTGGTAAAAGTATTTGATTTGAAAATTCCCATAAATCGATAGTTACCAAAAAATATGTATTATTAGTTATAAAAATTGAAAACATTAATTCTTCATTATCATTGTAGGAAAAAACGTCATTTTTATTATTAGATAGATTATCTATTATTATAGCTGAGGGAGTTTCGTTTACCCAATTTTTTCCATCATATAAATGTTGAGTATACTTATTCTCATTAATATTAATGTATCCTATTGATTTAATGATATTTCTTTCTTCATTTTCTATATAGTATTGTGAATAAAGATTTGATATAAATTTCTCGACATTGTCTAAATTTGAATCATTAATATCTTTAAAATTATCAAGCCAACTTGTGAACATAATAATTCTATCAAATTCTCTGTTTGAAATTTTATTTATATTCATTATTGTAAAATTATAATTTTTATAATATTCATTTTCAGCTATTTTATTAAACCATCGGTACTCAATAATCCCAAAAAGGCAGACTAATAAAAATAAAAAAATAGAACTAATAATTAAAATTAATTTAAACTTATCTTTTAGAAATTTCATGTTTTAATAATAACTTACAATAATAAATTATAATAGGAATAAATAAAAAAATACCCTCATATTTTACATAGTTTACAAAAGGTTTACATTCTTTTAACCAAAGCCATCTTTCTTTTCATTATTATTTGCCTATGTTTAGGAGGACTTCATAATGAGTTCAGAAGAAAAAATAATCCAGGTTGATAAAGTTAAACCTCATTCATCTAAAAAGAAAAAAAGAAATCTTTTTTTAGTATTTTTATTATTAGTAGCTTTGGGCGGAGGTATATATTATTATTTAAACCAATCCGTTTCTACAGATGTTTTAAGTATTTCATCCTATGATACTACATATGTAACATTAGGAGATTTAGTCTCTAGTACAGAGGCAAGTGGTACTGTGGTATTACCGAATCAGGTTCAAATAGTAAATACCCAAAATGCTTATGTTGATACTTTATTAGTTAGTGAAGGTGATTCTATTACTACTGATGATGTTTTAATTACTTTTTCAGTTCCTAGTTATGATGATGAGATGGAAAGTTTAAATTTAGAATTAGAACAAGCAAATATTACATTAGAAGCTCAATTAGCAGACAATGAATATACTCTTCTATCTTTAAATACTCAAATAGAACGATTGAAAGATTCTATTTCAGAAGCAAATGAAGATAAAGTTAAATATGAAGCTTTAGCTTCAGTAAAAAATTCTTATAATGATGTTTTAGAGTCAACAATTGATAATATAACTTCATTAACTCAATCATTAGAAGATGCTCAAAGTCAACTTGAATATGAAGAAAAAATTCAAAATATAAATATTAATAAACAAAAAGCTAGTATTGAACAAATTGAGTTAAATATTTCTCAGCTTGAAAAAGATATTGATGATTTGAATGTTAAAAGTCCTATGGCTGGAGAAATTTTATCTATCAATGAAGACTTAATGATTGAAGATAATTATATCGCATCAGCAACTTCTTTATTTACAATTGCAGATAGATCAAAAGTATATGTTGATTTAGATATTTATGAGCAATATGCTTCTTATTTAGAAGTTGGAGATCCTCTAGAGCTTACAATAGGATCTCAAACAATGAGTGCATCAATTGTTAGTATTGGAAAGGTTGCAACTATGGATTCTGATGGATTGACAGCAACGGTTTCAATTAGAGTTAAACCTGAAACTGATTCTGAATTAACACCTGGAGCTTCTGCAGTAGCAAGTATTGTATTAGGAGTTCAAGAGAACACTTTGCAACTTCCAAGAGGTTCTTATTTAACAACGGGGAATCAAAAATATGTATATGTAGTTAAAGGTGATAAAGCTTATAAAACGCAAGTTGTTTTTGGAGATATCCAATCTAACACAGTTGAAATTATTAGTGGTCTCGAAGCAGGGGATGAGATAATTACTTCTTCTTATCAAGGTTTTATATCTCAAGATGTTGTTCAATTAAAGTAATAAAGGATAAAAAAATGATTAAATTAGAAAATGTGTCAAAAATATATGATCTTGATGAAACAAAAGTTAAGGCTTTAGATAATGTTTCAATAAATATTGATAGAGGGGAATATATTGCAATTATGGGGCCTTCTGGAAGTGGTAAATCAACCCTTATGCATATTTTAGGAATCTTAGATACTGCTTCATCTGGGGTATATAAATTAGAAGGATATGATATCACAACACTAGAGGATAAAGAACAAGCCAGAATAAGAAATAAACATTTTGGATTTATATTTCAAAGCTTTAATTTGTTTCCAGAATTAAGCGCTTTAGAAAATGTAATGCTTCCTATGCAATATGCTTCAGTTGCTTTAAAACAAAGAAAAGAAAGAGCTATTTATTTACTTAATGAAGTTGGACTTTCTCATAGAATGAATCACCTTCCAACAATGATGAGTGGTGGTGAGCAACAACGTGTTGCTATTGCACGAGCTTTATCTAATGAACCGGATTTAATTTTAGCAGATGAACCTACTGGAAATTTACCAACTGACAAAGGTGATGAAGTAATGCAAATTTTAGAAAAAGTAAATAAAAGTGGCGTAACTGTTGTTATGGTAACACATAATCCAAATCAAGGGAAAAGAGCTAACAGAATAATTAATGTTAGAGATGGTAAAATTGTTGATTCTTCAAAAATAAAAGGAGCCGAAAATGCTAAGTGAACCTTTTAAGATTATATTTAGAAGATTTGTAAATCGACTAACAGAATCTGGTTTGCTAATTATTAGTGTTGCCCTTGGAGTAGGAGCTTTTGCTGCAGGAGGAACATTATTTGTAAATGTTGTAAACCAAAATAATGAATTACTTAATTCTCCAACCTATAAAGAAATTGTTGTCTCAACTAGAGAAAATAAAGATTCTATGGAAGTTCCTGTAAAAGAGAAATTAATAAATGAAAATGCAATTTTAACAGAATCTGATTTATTGGCTTCTCAAATGATTCCCTCAATAAGTTATTCATATATTATGAATAAAACAAGACTTAGGATGATAAATGAAGAAACTCAAAATATGCAAGAAAAATTTTCTTCATTTCCTAAATCTGATTTAAATGAGAGTTCTGAATTACAGGGAGATGAAGTTAATAGTTCAAATGAGAATCAATCTTTAAATAATACACCACCTGAGATGATGTCAAATACTTTTGCAAATGAGGATTTAACTCAAATTATGGAAGGTGAAGATATCGTAATGAGTGAAGATGATGAAGTTTCTGGTTATGAAGTAACTTCTCAATTTTTTGATGCTTGGAATTTAACAACTAGCTATGGGTCTCTATTTTCTTCTTCAGATTATTCTCAAACAAATTCTTTAGTAATATTGGGAAATGATTTAGCAAAAACTCTTATTACTGATGGATCAGATTTATCATCATTAATTGGAAAAAGACTTTTAGCAATGCAAGGTTATCAAACTATTGTTGGTATTTTAGAAGATACAGGTACTAATTATGATTATGAGTTTTTCACTCCGTATAGCGATAATACTTCAAGTGGTACTTCTAGTTTTAAAAAGATGTTTATGAATTCGCAATTGAGATTTGCAGTAAATGATTCTAATGATTTAGAGAGTGTTTCCCAAACTCTTGAAAGTTGGTTTGCAAATCAATATGGAGAAAATCAAATAATAGTGAGTAACCCAAGATTAGAAGCTGAACAAACAGTAGAAAGAAATTCAGGGATAAGTCTTTTGTTATTAGTTTTGGCTTTATCTGGATTATTTATATCTTCTGTTAATATCTCTCATATTTTACTAAGTAGAACCCTGAGAATGAAAAGACATGTTGGTATTTTAATGGCTTTGGGTGCATCGAAAAAGAATATAAACTTTTTATTTTCTATTGAAGCAATATTAATAATTGTTATTGGTTCAGCTTTAGGAATTTTAATTGCAGTACCAATAAATATACAAATGCAAAGTGCTCTAGACCTTAAGGATACGTCAAATATTATGATTATTATAAGTGCCTTGGTATCAGCAATTATTATATTTGCTTTTACAATTATACCAATTAGAAGATTTGATAAAATAAAGCCAGCCGATGCAATGAGGGTGAGGTAGGAGAAAAATATGAAAAAATTTTTTGTAATGTTAATGAGACAATGGACTCATTCCCCAGTAAAAATGGCTTTAACATTAATTGCAGTTTCTCTTGGAGCTTTCATTTTAATTTTATCTTTTAATGTAACAGAAATAATACAAAATCAAGTTGAAACTCAATTAAATGAAAATGGTATTATTGTTCAAGTCGCTAATGGGAGTTGGGACTCAGAAGGAAGTGTGGATCAAACCCGACCTTCTCAATGGGATTCTTCTATTCAAGATTATTTAAAAAGCGATTCAGATACAGTAATTTACTCAGCAATTGTAAGTGATTCTATGTTTAATGAATTCACAGTTGATGGTGTATCATATGATTTAAGAAGCTCAATTGCTACTGAATCTTCATATTTTGATATTTATAATTTAGAAATTGTTGCAGGTTCTGAAATGAGTGAAGATGATGTAAATTTAGGTTCAAGAAAAGTCTGGATAAGTGAAGAAATTGCAAATATTGTATTTGGATCAGTTGAAAATGCTATTGGAAAATGGATACAACCTCCAGGAAGAATGATTGGTCGCGGTATTTCTGATAAAACACAAAACGTTGTAACTCAATACATAATTGCTGGAGTTTATAAAATCCCATCAGAAATATCAAGAAAAGTATATGGAATTGGAGATTTAGTTATCCCATATACCGCTATTTTATCAAGCAGTATGAATAAAGAGATGGCTAAGGATATGTTCTCTGGAAGACTTGTAATCAAAAGTAATCAGACAAATATTGATGATGTAGAACAATCAATTAGTCAGGTAATATATCAAAATTATGGAGATGATATTGACATTCTAGTATGGGAAGGTTCCTTAAATGGTGAAAGCACATACATGAATGATTTAAGACAAACTGTTCAAGTTTTTACTGTATCTATAAATATTTTAGGTTTGGTATTAATGCTTGTAAGCACATTAGGTGTATTTAGTATAATGCTTGTTGAAGCTCTTAGCAGGAAAAGACAAATTTGTTTAGAAAGAGCAATTGGGGCATCAAAATTTAGAATCATAAAAGAATTCTGGAGCTGGTCTATGGCAATGAGCTTTTTAGGTGTAATTATAGGTTCAGTATTTGCTTATTTTGCTTTCCCTTCGATATTACAAACAATAGCCCCTTTATTTGGTGATTTGTCTTCAGAATTAGATTTAAGTGTAAGTTTTAGTTTAATCGCAATGATGAAAAGTACTTTGTTAATATTATTATTTGGCGGATTTTTTGGAGTTGTTCCAGTACTTCCAATTGTCAGAGAAAATATAGCAGAAGGACTTAAGGAAATATAATTTATGAAAAAGAAATATATAATTTTTGCAGCATTACTTATTTTATCTCTTTCAAGCTTAAGCGCTAGTATAAGTGAGAATATAGAAAACTTTGTATCGTATGCAATTAATAATAATACAGATTATTTAAGTGCTTTTTCTCAAATGGAGAATGCAAAAGATGATTTAAAAAGTGATCCACTTTACTATGATTCAAGCATGAGTTTATCATCAAATATATCTTCAGATTTTAGTTCAGTGGATTCAACAACATCATTAAGTATAGATATCCCAATATTTGAACAGTTATCACTAAATGGTACAATAAATTCTGATTTAGACGGAAATATAGGATTTGTATATAGTCCATTAAATAAAGCAGAGAGTACTGTATCAAATGAAATTGCTTATCAAAATAGCAGTATATATTTAAATGAATATAAGGAAAGTTTAAGTTTGGAAATAACTAAAGCTTATTTGAATTATTTAATAGCAATTGAAGAATTAACTCAACAAGAAAATCTTGTAGAAAATATGAACAAAATATATGAACAAGATAAAAAACTATATGATTTAGATGAAATATCTTTAGTAGATTTGCAATCAAGTTTATTAGACTATAACGAAATAAAAAATAATCTAAAAGATTATAATCTAGCAGTATATAAATCAAAATTAGAACTTTATGAATTACTAGGTATAAATGAAACAACTAATATGGTTATTCCTACCTCTGATTTGCAGGATATTATTAGATTAACTGAAAAGCTTGATACAGTTATTTCAGATAAAGAATTTTCAGTAATGAGTGATTATAGTGTAGTAGAAGCGTTAAATAATATTATTGTGCTAGAAGATTCATATGATAGCCTAGATTTATATTCACCTACCCTAAATTTCAGTACAAAAGTATCTTTAGACGGTGTTGTTAGTGCTTCCGTTCTATTTAAAACTAGTTATAGTGATTATAATGGGGATACTAAAGAAGCACTAGAGTCAGAAATTGAATTATCAAAGAAAAAGTCAGCCGCTATTATCCAAAAGGTACAAAATGAAATTGATATTTTAAAGAGAACTATAGAAAGTGATTATCAAGCAATTGAAAATATCGAAATGGAAATAGAACAAAATCAATTAGTATTAAATGAAGCAAAATCCTTACTTGATTTAGATGAATATGAAGTTTTAGATTACGAAACTTTAATAATAAATGCAAATAATATAAATTTGAATTTAATTAAAGCTTATATAACATTATATGAGGATCAATTAAATCTTATTAATTATTTATAGAAACCTTCTTTTTAATTTTCTACCTCTCTAATTTATGTTAGAGAGGTAGATTCTAATTTTTGTAGATAAAATTTTTTTATTTGATTATAATTCTATTATGAAAATAATAATTAGTCCTTCCAAAGAGCAACAAGAAATTCCCAATAATATAAAAACTACAAATCCATTATTTGTTAAAAAAGCAGAAAACCTTGCAAATAAATTAAAGAAATTATCAGTTGAAGAAATAAAAGTTGCATTTAATTGTAGTGATAAAATTGCTCACGAAGTAAAAGATAGTTATTCTAACTTTAATAAAAATAAATATCCTGCTTTATTTTTATTCAATGGACTTCAATATAAAAATATAGATGTTAAATCACTTAATGATAATGAAATAACTTTTTTAATAGAAAACTTGTACATAGTTGATTCGTTGTATGGAATATTAAGAGGTAGTGATTTAATTAGTAAATATAGATTAGATTATAAAACAAAATTATCCTTTTTTGATTATAGTTATTATAAGAATGATATTAATGAAATTCTTGATGAAAAAATAATAAATTTATGCTCAAAGGAATTTTCAAAATGTATTGATAATGAAAAATTATTTACAATTAATTTTCTACAAAGAGTAAATGGAGTTGTAAAAAGTTATAGTACTCATACTAAAATAGCTAGAGGGAAATTTGTTAGATATTTGGCTAGTAAAAATAGTACTTCATTTTCAACAATCAGGTCTTTTAATTATGATAATTATCATTTAATTGAAGAATCAAGTTCTGACATTTCGTTTTTAAAAGAAATAACTTAAATTCAAACCTAGGGTTATTCTTTTTTACTCATTAGATTGTTTTATTGTTATTAATTCTTATATATGATAATATAAATAAATTTTTTTACATTTCTAAAAGAGGGTGTTATGACAAGAATAGAATATTTAACAAAATTAGTAAAAGAAAGAGTTTTGTTATTAGATGGAGCTATGGGCACATCTATTCAAAATAAGAAATTAGAAAATTCTGATTTTAACACATCTTTTTTAGATGGGAAGAATAGAGAGTTTCCTGGTTTTGGTGAATTGTTAAATATAAGTAGACCCGATGTTATTTTTGATATTCATCAATCGTTTCTTTTAGCCGGAGCTGATATTATAACTACTAATACTTTTTGTTCAAATAGTATAACGTTAAAAGAATATAATTTAGAAAATTATGTAAAAGAACTTAATCAAAGCGCTGTTGAAATAGCTAGAGCTGCAGCCGAGGATATTGAAGCAAATAATGAATCAAAATTTGTTTTTGTTGCTGGAAGTATGGGCCCTACAGGGAAAATGCTTTCTTTTTCTACTGATAGTGAAGATGTAGTAAAAAGAGAATATTATTTTGATGATTTTAAAAACTCATATAAGGAACAAGCTCTGGTTCTTTTAGAAACTCATTGTGATATTCTATTAATTGAAACCGTATTTGATACTTTAATTTGTAAAGCTGCTTTAGAAGGAATAAGAGAAGCAACTTTAGAATGTGGTATAGAAAAACCTATTATGGTTAGTGTTACTTTTAGTGATGTGAGTGGGCACACTTTATCTGGTCAAACCTTAGAAGCTTTTTGTACATCTTTATCGACATACCCAATATTTTCTATTGGAATGAACTGTTCTATGGGCGCAAAAGAGATGATTCCTTTAATTGAAAAAATGTCACAAATTGCTCCGTTTAAAGTTTCTGCGCATCCAAATGCAGGCCTTCCTTTAGCAGATGGAACATATGGTCAAAGCCCAAAGCAAATGGTAGAGCTCCTTTCCCCTATATTAAAAGAAGGGTTTGTTAATATAATAGGAGGCTGTTGTGGAACAGACTCAGAACATATTAGAGCATTAAATGAGTTACTTAATACTGTAGATGAAAATGGTGATTTGATTTGTCGACCTAGAGAAATTAGAAATGAAAAAATAAATATCATAAATCTTTGTGGTTTAGAAAAACTTGAAAAACAAAATAGGTTAATGATTGTTGGAGAGAGATGTAATGTTGCGGGGTCTATGAAATTTGAAACATTGATTAAGGATAAACAATGGGAAGACGCTTTAGAGATTGCACGTATACAAGCATTAGGAAATGCTGATGTAATAGATATTTGTATGGATAATTCTATGATTGATGGACCTTCTTCAATGACTACTTTTTTACGACATTTGAATTGTGATCCTTCAATTTCCAAAAAACCTTTTATGATTGATTCTTCCCAATGGGAGACTATTGTTGTAGCACTAAAAGAATTACAAGGAAGATGTATTGTAAATTCAATTAGTCTAAAAGAAGGGGTTGCTCAATTTATTGAAAAAGCTAAATTTATAAATAATTATGGACATGCTATGGTTGTCATGTTGTTTGATGAAAAAGGCCAAGCTGATTCATATGAAAGAAAAATTGAAATCGCAAAAAGAAGTTATGACCTTTTAGTAAAAAATGGAATAAATAGAGAATCAATAATTTTTGATCCGAATGTATTAACAATTGCAACTGGTATAGATGAAAGTGATTCTTATGCTCTTGCTTTTATAAATGCTGTAAAATGGATTAAAGAAAATCTTGTTGGTTCAAGTGTTTGTGGTGGTATTAGCAATTTATCATTTTCTTTTAGAGGAAATAATCCTTTAAGAAGAGCCATGCATACTATTTTTATTCATCATGCAAGAAAAGCAGGATTAGATTATGCAATAATTGCTCCAACATTAAATTTAGATATTAATAAGATTCCTGTTGATGTAAAAACTATTATTGAAAAAGCAATACTTGAGCCAAGTATTGAAAATAGAGAAAAGTTAATTGAGATAGCAACATCTAATATTTTTGGAAAGAAAATTGCAACTAAAAAAGAAGATATTCAGAAAGATCTTAATACTCCTGAGAAAAGAGTTGAGAATGCTATTTGTTTAGGAGGCTCTTCTTCTTTAGAAAATGATATTAAGCTTTTACTAGAAGACGTTCAAAGAGAAAATAATTCCCCAGTTTCAATTGTTGAAGGTCCTCTAATGGATGCTATGGCAATAGTAGGAGAAAAATTTTCTAAAGGTGAAATGTTTTTGCCTCAAGTAGTTAAGAGTGCAAGAACAATGAAGCTTGCAGTATCATATTTGCAACCAGCTATTGAAAGGTGGAAATTAGATAATGAGGTTGAGACGGCTTCTTCTGCCAATACGGTAGTCTTTGCAACAGTAAAAGGTGATGTACATGACATCGGAAAGAATATTTGTATATTAGTTCTTAGATGTAATGGGTTTAATGTTATAGATTTAGGAGTAATGGTTCCTGCTCAAAAAATAATTGAAACTGCAATTAAAGAAAAGGCTAATTTAGTTTGTTTATCAGGTCTAATTACACCATCCTTAAATCAAATGAAAAATGTTTGTGAACTAGCTAAGAAAGAAAATTTGTCAATGCCAATATTAGTTGGGGGTGCAACAACTAGTGAAGAACATACTATTTTGAATTTGGCCCCTTGTTATGATTATAGAGTCTTTCATGCTACAAATGCTTCAGATTTATCAACTTTTGCTTTAAGCCTTATTCAAGGGGGAGAAGCTGAGATATTAAAAATATCAAATACATATAAAGAAAAAGAGAAGTTGTTAAAATTGAAAAATAATAATATTGAAAACAATTATGGAATTTCTTTTAATTCTGCTCTAAAAAATAGATTTACTAAAAAAGATAAATCCCTTGTTCCAAGTTTTGTTGGAGTTAGAGTATTAGAAAATATGAATTTTGATGAAATAGAAAATTTAATAAATTGGAAAATGTTTGCATTTAGTTATGGAGTTCCCCCAAAAGGTCCTGAATTTGAAAGTTTAATTGAAGATGCAAAAGTTTTCTTATTGAGAAAGGAAGTAAAAGAAGTATTATCTAAAGCTCTAAAAGGTGTTTATGGAATTTTCCCTTGCTCAAGTGATGGTATAACAATAAATGTAGATAATAAAGAAAACTTTACTTTTACAAGACAAGAAAAAGAAGGTACAACTTATTCTCTTGCTGATTATTCTAAATCTGAAGATTTTATTGGAATGTATATTGTGAGTGGTGGAATAAACATTGATCAACATAAGAATTTATTTGATGAAGGAGAGTTTTTAATGTTAAAACTAATATCAACAAGATTAGCTGAAGCACTTTCTGAAAAAACTGCTCAAATTTTAGAAAAAGAGTGGGGATCTCCTATATTAAGACCAGCTCCTGGATACCCTTCTTGTCCAAATCATTATCATAAAAAAGGCATATTTAAACTTCTTGATGGTGAAAAAAATACTGAAGTTAGACTAAATGAAAATTATATGATGATTCCTGAGGCAAGTATTTGTTCTTTTGCTTTTCAAGGAGAATCTTTAAGATATTTTAATGTTGGAAAAATTGGAAAAGAGCAAATTGAAAAAATTAGTAAAATTCAAAATTTATCCAAAGAAAAATTAATAGAATTAGGTATAGTTGAACAATAGGAGAAAAGATGAAAGTTATTGATATATTAAATAATACAAAAAAACCATTATTTACATTTGAATTGTTACCCCCTTTAAAAGGTCATACAATTGAAGGTATTTTTAAATCAACTGAGAAATTAATGAAATATTCTCCTTCATATATTAATATTACTAATCATCAAAATGAAGTAGTATATGAGGATAATGGCAATGGTGTTATTGAAAGAAAAATCGTTAGAAAAAGACCAGGAACTATTGGAATAGCTGCTGCTTTACAATATCGATTTGGAATTCCAGCAATACCTCATTTAATTTGTGGTGGAATGAGTGACTTAGAAATAGAAAATACTTTAGTTGAATTAAATTTCTTAGGAATTGATAACGTTTTTGCACTTCGAGGAGACCCTCCAGTTGGTGAAAAGAGATTTGTTCCTTGTGAAAATGGATATACTCATTCAAGTGAGATGGTTGCACAAATTGAGAGAATGAATAACGGAATTTATTTAGATAAAACTCTTAAGGACCCTGTTAAAACTAATTTTTGTATAGGAGTTGCAGGTTATCCAGAAAAACATTTTGAATCACCAAATTTAGATATGGATATTATCAATTTAAAAAAGAAGCAAGATGCTGGGGCTTGTTATATTGTAACTCAATTGTTTTATGATAATAATGCTTATTTTTCTTTTGTTGAAAAATGTAGACTAGCTGGAATAACTATCCCAATAATTCCAGGGATAAAACCTTTTTCAAGAAAAGCACAATTATCTTTAGTTCCGACTACTTTTTCAGTTGATATTCCTATTGATTTGTGTAATCAAGTTGAGTTAGCTAAAAGTAATGAAGAAGTTAAAGAAATTGGAATAAATTGGTCAATAAATCAAGTTAAAGAATTATTAGATAAAGGTGTTCCAGGTGTTCATTTCTATACTATTGGTTCGGTTGATAGCGTTGCTCAAGTTGTTAATGAGTGTTATTAAATTATAGATTTATAATATATTTTTTATTATCAGCTAAAATTAATTGATTATTATCTTTTAATTTTTTAAATATTCTTAATAAATGCCTATAACTTGTTCCTAATTCTTGTGAAATTTGGGTCAAATTTCCATTAAATATTTTATTAGGATAGGTATTTTTTAAATAAATAATCAACCTTTCTTCAAGTGGTAATAATATATTTTGAGTCGTTTGAAGAGAGGATGAACATAATTTTTGAGCGAGAGTACTAGCTATTAAATTACTATATTCAATATTTGTTTTTATTAATTGTCTGCTTTTTTCAAGCTTAATTTTTATACATTCTAATTCAGATATCGCTAACACACTCGTTAATGCAATATTTGAATCTTGAATAGTTTCAAGATCTCCAACAAGTCCAGAATTTTCAGTAAACCCAAAGCTCATTATATTTCCATTTTCTTCTTGGGTAGTAATTTTACATTTACCCTTTAAAATATAATATACATAATTAAGTTCAAACCCTTCTCTACATAAATATGTGCCTTTTTTTAGAGTAACCTTTTTCCCATTATCTTTTAAAAAATTAATTATCATAATGTAGTATTTTATCATAAAAATAAGAAAAAAGATAAAAAAGGTAAATTATATGACCTTTGTCATATAATTATTATTTGTGTTTGCATTAATAATTGTGATGAGGTTAATTTATGAATTATATTTTATCAATTCTTACAGGTTTTATTATTTCAATAATGGTTGCACTAAGTGGTAAACTAACACAAACTGTTGGAATTTATCACGCTACTTTTATTGCGCATTTTATTTCAATAATTATATTGAGCTTGATTTTGTTTTATAAAAAAACAAGAATTAAAATTAATAAAAAAGTACCATTATATTATTTTAGTGGAGGTTTTTTGGGAGTTCTAACAACAGTTTTTAATAATTATGCTTTTTCATATATTGGTGTTTCAATACTATTATCTCTTTGTTTATTTGGGCAAAGTCTTACTTCTTTTTTACTAGATATTTTCCAAGTATTTAATCATAAAGCAAAGAATAATGTAAGAACATATATTGGATTATTATTTCTAATAATAGGAATAATTATTATGATAATTTATTAAGAGGTTTCTATGTTATTAGCGATATTATTTTCTATTTTTTCAGGAATTACAATTGTAATTTCTCGAACAACAAATGCATTATTAGCACAAAAAACAAGCAATTTAGTTAGTACTTATTATAATTATGCTATCGGGTTAAGTTTTTCTCTACTTGCACTTTTCCTTTTTGCAAAAGATGAACCTTCCTATTTTTCTATTACTGCATATCCTTCGTTTTATTATTATTTGGGAGGACCTTTAGGCATAATTGTAGTATTTTTATCAGCATATCTTGCACCAAAAATATCATCAATAATTATGACTTTATTATTATTTTTTGGTCAGATTTCTTTGGCTATAATAATTGACTGGATTATTTGTGGATATCTAGATATTTCAAATATTATTGGAGGCATGTTTGTGTTTTTGGGGTTACTATTTTTAAATCAAAAAGATAAATAGTATAAACTTTATTATAGATTGTTATTTATTTTTTAATTAATTATACTTACCTAAGAAACAGAAAATTGGAGAAATAAATGTTAAAAAAGTTCTTTTCCTATTATAAGCCATATATTGGTTTATTTATTTTAGATATTGCTGCTGCAATAATATTTTCTACAGTATCAGTATTTTTCCCAATTGTAACACGAAATTTAATAAAAACGTATATTCCAAATGCATTATGGACTCCTATGATTATTTCTTTTGTTGCAATATTAGTAATTTATTTAATTCAATTATTGTGTGATTTTATTAGATTAAAATGGGGTCATATTTTAGGTGTTTATATTGAAACTGATATGAGAAGTGATTTATTTACACATTTACAGAAACTTTCATTTAGTTATTATGATCAAACTAAAACAGGTCATATAATGAGTAGAATTACAAATGATTTGTTTCAAATTACTGAAACAGCGCACCATTGTCCTGAAGATATAATTATAAGTACTATAACAATAGTAGGTGCTTTTATTGCTATGTTTATTTTTAATTGGCAGTTGGCATTAATCACATTAATACCATTTCCCTTGTTAGCTTTCTATGGAATTGTTTATGGTAAAAAGTTAAAAAATAGATTTGCAACTGTAAGAAAAACATTGGCGGATGTAAATAGTACTGTTGAAAATTCTATACAAGGAATTAGGGAAGTTAAGTCTTTTAATAAAGAAGATTTCCAAGAACAACAATTTAAAGATAGCAATGATGTATTAATGGATGCAAAGAAAAAACAATATGATTCTATGGCTAAATTTCATTCAATTATGAATTTTTTTAGAAATTTATGTTATTTGTTTCCAATTGTAGGCGGTACATTATTAATGTATTCTGGTATGCTCAAAGCATATGATTTAATGACATTTGTTCTTTTTATTACAGTAATATTACCTCCTATAGATAGATTGATAAACTTTATGGAACAACTTCAACAAGGTATTGTTTGCTTTCAGAGATTTGTTGAAGTTATGGAAATTAATCCAGAAATTGAAGATTCTCAAGGAAGTAAAGATTTGGTTGTAACTAAAGGGATTATTAAATATGAAAATGTTAACTTTTCATATGATGATGATACTCAAATATTAAAGGATATTAATTTAACAGTAGCAGGCGGTTCAACAATTGCTCTAGTTGGGGAATCAGGTGCTGGTAAAAGTACTTTAGCTAATTTAATTCCTAGATTCTATGAAGTTACTTCGGGTTCAATTTTTATTGATGATCAAAATATAAAAGATATAACTCAATCTTCATTACATAAAAAAATCGGATTTGTTCAACAAAATGTTTTCTTATTTGATTCTTCAATAAGAGAAAATCTTAAATATGGAAAAGCTGGGGCAACAGATGATGAATTATGGAATGCTTTAAAAGCAGCTAATTTGGAAAAATTTGTTGCTTCTTTACCCCAAGGATTAGACACACAAGTTGGAGAACATGGAGCAAGACTATCTGGTGGACAAAAACAAAGACTATCAATTGCTAGAGTCTTTTTAAAGAATCCTCCTATATTAATTTTTGACGAAGCAACTAGTGCTTTAGATAGTGAAAGTGAAAAATTAATAAATGAAGCATTTAAAAGGTTAGCAAAAGGAAGAACTTCAATAGTTATTGCCCATAGACTATCAACTGTTAGAAATGCTGATAATATAATTGTAATCGATGATGGTAAAATAATAGAAATGGGCAATCATCTTTCTTTAATTAAAAAAGAAGGGAAATATACACAATTATATAATAGTCAAAAATTGTAAAGAAATTGTATTAAAAAAAGCACCGTAGATGGTGCTTTTTTATTTAAGCTTGAAGGAAGTACCCTCTTCCATTATTTTTTACTTCATATAAAGCATGATCAAGTTTTCTTAATATATCTTTAATTTTTATTGTTAAATTATCACTTCCTAATCTTGCAAATAAATATCCCCCACTTACTGAGAATGAATGGCTTTCTTTATCGAAAATGACATTACTTAAAGCATTTTTTAATAAAACTAATGAATTGTCAGCAGCATCTTTATCCATTGATGGATAAACTACCATAAATTCATCTCCACCAAATCTATATACATGTTCTTCACCGAAAATTTCACTTAATTTATTAGCATAATATGTAATTACTAAATCACCATTTTGATGACCATAAGAATCATTTACATTTTTAAAATGGTCAATATCTGTAAATAAAAAGAAACAATTTTCTTGACAGAATAAATAACTATCTTGAAGAAGTGCTCTTCTATTTTTTGATCCAGTCAAAGTGTCTTTTAGAGAAGATTGTCTAAAATCTTCACTTAAATTCATTAATTCAATTTGTGATTTGGTTCTATCAACAAATAATTTATATTTTGCAAGACCTGAAGCAAAGCATAAAAGCATAAACCCTACAAATTTAAATACATATCCATAATCAACTATTCCTTTGTAATTGAAAAAGAAAATTAGAAAGAAAGTCCCTGAAATAAAATGGTAAAGCGCTGCTTGAAAAGGCGATTGTAAAGTTAAAGTAGTAATTGCAAGTACAATAGTGCAATAAAATATACTATCGCTACCGTATCTAAAATCTAAAGAACTAATTAATATTGTGCATACTGTAACAGAAATAATGATTATAGCTTGAATTTTTTCAACCCAAAGTGCTTTTTTATCGTTTCGATAATAAAAAAGATTTACTGAGAAATAAAAAAATAAACAGACAAATGCATTGATTCCAAATAACAACCTATATTCTAATTGTTCAGGACAATCAAAATAAGCCGTAAAACTTAAAAAGAAATATCCAACTTCGACTAATCCAAAAACTAATGTCAGTAACTTTAAATACTTTAAGTTAAAATCATCAATATGTTTTTGGATTTCATTATTTGGATTTGTAAAAAATAGATCCATTAATAAACTCCCCATATATATCTTTTTTCTCACTTTTAAACCTCTTTACCATTCTAAAGGCAAGTTTTAAAATAATCAATTAAAAAATTTTGTATATTTTTTTAATTAATCATAATTTCACCACATTTGATTAGTAGATTGAGAGTATCACAAAAAGAGATTGTGAAATATTTAATTTTAAAGGATGTCAAAATGAATAAAAAATTTTTAGCATTAATCTTAATGGTATCGGTTGCAACAGTAGGAATCTTTGCAAGTAATCAAATCAGAGTATCAAGACAAGACGGATCTCAATTAAATTCTAATAGTAGCCCAATGTATGTTTTATTAG
This sequence comes from Spirochaetia bacterium, assembly GCA_009930325.1. Lineage (GTDB taxonomy): Bacteria > Spirochaetota > Spirochaetia > Sphaerochaetales > Sphaerochaetaceae > Pleomorphochaeta. Next base: position 17,320 of record RZYO01000045.1, read on the forward strand.
AGGACGGTAATTATAAGAATGTAGAAACTAATCAAATATTATCAGAATCTGAATTGCCAGAATATTGTAGACTAGTTGATGGAGATGGACAACAATTATATCAAAGAAATCAAAACACAAGTTTAAATCGTAATTTATCACAAAATAGAACAAATAGTAATTCTTCAAACAGCAAAAGAGGACCATCAAGAAACACTAATAATAATTCCTCAAGAAATTTTAAAAATAGATAAAAGGTTTTAGTGACCAATTATATTAAACAACTAGTTATTTGTAGAATAAAAATACATCTAACTAGTTTTTTTTAAAAGAATGAAATTCATGATATAATAATTCTAATGAGGCTTAAATATGAAAGAATATAAAATATTATTAGCAGATGATGAAGAAAATATTACTAATGTATTAAAGAGTTATTTAGAAAGAGAAGGCTATAAAATACTTGTTGCCAATGATGGTAAGCAAGCAATTAATCTTTTTAAAAATTCAGAAATTGATTTAGTTGTATTAGATTTAATGATGCCTTATTTTTCTGGAGAGCAAGTTTGTAGCATTATTAGAAAAGAATCAAGAATTCCAATAATTATGTTAACAGCAAAGATAGGCGAAGATAATTTAGTAAAAGGAATTGATTTAGGAGCTGATGATTATATTGAAAAACCATTTAGTCCAAAAGAAGTTGTTGCAAAAGTAAAAGCTGTCTTGAGAAGAAGTAAGAATGATATTCTTGTTTCTAAGCCTATTATTTATGGAAATCTAAAATTTGATTTTGATAAAGAGTTGTTATATAAAAACTCTAAGTTATTAGAATTAACTCCAACAGAGCGAAAAATTATCTTTACAATGGCAAAATCTCCTTCTAGAATTTTTTCAAGAGATGATTTAATCTTATTTGCTTTAGGAAATGATTTTGATGGTTTTGATAGAAGCATTGATACTTATATAAAAAGTTTAAGAAAGAAAATAGAAGATGATAGAAAAAATCCCAAATTTATAATTACAAAGCATGGGTTAGGATATAGTTTTGAAATATAGAATATCAATTAGAACACATTTAACATTAATTTTCGGAGTTTTCTCTTTGTTGCTTACAACTATTATTGCTATAGCATTAAATATTAGTGTTGATAGTAATTTTGAAAAATATTCAGTAACAAAAAATCAACAACAAATGAATTTATTAATTTCTACTTTAGATGGAGAGAATAAAACTGTAGGATCAGATAGTAGTAAAGGTTTTAAAAATACAAATAATTCAAATAGAATTTATCAGCTAAATAGTATTGAACAAGAATTAAAAGATTCTATTAATAGAAGTATCTTCATTATTGGTTTTTTTTCATTGCTTGTTTCATTATTATTAGGCTTTATTATTTCAAGGAAATTAGCAAAACCCATAAAAGATTTAACAGAGATAACGCAAAAGATTGAAAATGGTAATTATTTAGTTCAATTAAACAATAAATCAAATATATATGAAGTCAACCAACTTGGTCTTTCTCTTGAAAATATGGGGAAAAAAATTAATGATAGTTTTGAACATGATAAAAGGGTCTCCCAAGATATTCAACATGAAATAAGGACTCCTTTGACAAATATAAAAGCTCAAATTGAGGCTATGCTTGATGGAGTTTGGCAAATAAATGAAGAGAATTTATCATTGTGTCTAAATGAAATTGAAAGATTAAACAGTATAATAAATCAACTATATAAATTAGGTAATATTGAAAATAATTTAGAAAAACTAATTTATTCTGAGTTTAATTTAAGAAATTTTATTAATTATATTATTAAAGAATATGATTTAGCTTTAAATGAAAAAGCGATGACTATTGTTAATGAAATTGATGAGAATGTTCAACTTATTAGTGATGAAACTTTATTAAAGTCAGCCGTATCAAATTTGATTAGTAATTCAATTAGGTATAGCGGAGAAAATACAAGAATTAAGATATCTTATAATCGTTTTGTAAAGAATGATGAAGAATCCTTATTTTATAATTTAATTAAAGGAAAAGGTAATATTAGCAATTCATATTCAATTATATGTGTTGAAGACAATGGAGTTGGAATTTCTAAAGAAAATTTGAATTTAATATTTGAAAGATTTTATAGAGTTGATAAGTCAAGATCGAGAAAAATAGGAGGCGCGGGAATTGGCCTTTCTATTGTAAACGCAATTTCAAATGCTTTAAAAGGATTTGTTATTGTTGAGAGTGAAGAGCATATTAAAACAATTTTTTATATATTCCTTGAAGAAAATTATTAATAGTTAATATATTTTCATATTTTATAAATTGTTTTTTACTAATTTTTAGATTAGTATAAACGAACCCTCTTTTAAGGAGTCAACAATGAAGAATAGAGAATTACATTTACATATTGATGGATCTTTAAGAGTAGATACTGTCTCTCAATTGATTAAAGAACAAAGACTTGATTTGGATTTACCAAAAGAACAATTAAGAGAATTAATGAAAGTACCTTCCAATTGTAAAAATTTAAATGATTATCTTAAAAGATTTGAACTCCCTTTAAAAGTACTTCAGAATTGTGAAGCAATAGAAAGGGTTAGTTATGAATTGATAATGGATTTGTCAAAATTAGGAATGAACTATTCAGAAGTAAGATTTGCTCCTCAATTATCTACATTAAAAGGGTGTACTCAAGAACAAGTTTTAAGGGCTTCAATTCAAGGAATTAAAAAAGCTGAAAAAGAATTAGGTAATTTTAAAGCAGGCTTAATTATCTGTATGATGAGAGGTGATGATAACGAGATTCAGAATAAAGAATCAATTTATCTAGCAAAAAAATATTTTGGAGATACTGTATGTGCTTTAGATATTGCTGGAGCAGAGGCGATATATCCAACAAGAAATTTTGAAGAGCTATTGAAAGAAGCTAAAAAGATGGAATTACCATTAACTGTACATGCTGGAGAAGCTGGAGTTAAAGAAGATCTTGAAGTTGCTATAAAGGTAAATGCAGATAGAATTGGGCATGGCATCTTATCTATTAAACATGATGATATTATTAAGCAATTAATAGAAAAGGGTATTACATTAGAAGTATGTGTAAGTAGCAATTTACAAACAAGAGTAGTATCATCTTTTCAAGAACACCCTGTAAGACAATTATTTGATAAAGGTGTTAAATTAGTTATTTCTTCAGATAATATGACAGTATCAGATACAAATATAATTAATGAATTTGAAATTTTGAAAAAATATTTGAATTTTACAGAACACGAATTAAATATAATTAGAAAAATTACTTATGACGCTTCATTTATAAAATAAGCTATTATGTAAAGGGGATGCGACTTTGTAATTTAAAATATTTCACTTTATTTGTAGAAATATCTTAATAATCCCCTCAAACTTTTCACTTTTTGATTGATTATTA
>RZYO01000046.1 GCA_009930325.1 Spirochaetia bacterium
TTTTCTACCCATAATTAATATATTATTCCTTTGGGAATAAACTAACAAGGATTCGTGAAATTATTTTTCTGTTGTCTAGTAACTCGTCTCAGTATATTATTTATTTGATGTATCTGAATTATTTGAAGTATATTTAGAAAAATTATTACGAAGAAATTTTGAAAATTGGGAAATATTAGCACAAGAAGAATTGAAAATATATCCAAATCAATTTTATTCGAGATCAATATTTCCAGATTTAGTAATGAAACATAAAGTTACTGGAAAGGTAATTGTATTTGATGCTAAATTTAAAAATATGAATTTTTCAAATAATGATTTAGATCGAATGGATTTACATCAAATTCATTCATACTCGGCTTATTATAATAGTAATTTATTAGCATGTGGTCTTCTTTATCCATTAAATAAAGATATAAATACTGGTAAATCATATAGCACTTCATTATTTGGTAATTCAAAAAATAATATTCATTTTATTATCGATGGAATAGAAATCCCACACCAAGATGATATGGAAAAGTTAATAAAAAATGAAAAAAGCTTTATAAATAGGTTAAAAACTGAAATAAATAAAATGTTAAAAATATAAAATAATGAATTTAATCAATACTATAGCTAAACTTTTGAGAGACTCTATGAAACACATAAAAGCTATAATATTAATTTTGATATCTTTATTATTTGTATCTTGCCATATAACTAATACAATACCAAATAATACGCAACCTACAGAATAAATAAAACTAGCTAGCTGGAATATTAGGATTTTATCTAATGATAGCCGAGATGATTTTGAGCTACAAAGAATTGCTACAATAATAGATAGATATGATATCGTTGCAGTTCAAGAAGTTAGAGATAGTGAAGTAATAAATAGATTACTCAATATACTACATAATGAATGGGATGCAATAATTTCAAACAAAACAGGTAGAGGGGTAAAAGAACAATACACGGACTTTTATGATTCAAATATTATTCAAACACTTGGCACATCTTATCTATTTAGTGATTCTGATGACCTACCATAATCTTATAAAACCTACTTTAAAAACAACAATAACTGATACAAGCATCTACGATAATTTTTGGATTAATTCGGGTACTTGGAACAGAGAATATAATTCTTTTTATGAAATGTACAAATTTTATGAATTGTTATTTTCTAATGATGATGATCAAGCAAGCCTAGAAGTGTCCGATCATAGACCTATATCAGCCACATTTATCACTAACCTAGGTAATTATGATTTATCTGGTAACTGGACTAAAACCACAGGATTTACAGCCATTGGTAGTTCATCAGGCTATCCTTCAAAAGGTGATATTAGAATATATAGTGCTGTAAAAACCCCAACTGAAAAGGAGTCAGTAACACTCAAGAATTATGACTCAGATGATATTGATATAAGTGATTGGACTTTTGGTGATAAAAACAACCCAACATCGCATAATTTTAGCAATGGTACAATTATCAAAGCCGGAGAAACTTTATTTCTAAATCATTCAACTCTAGGTTTTGGAATTAACGACACTGGAGAGATATTATATTTAAAAGATGGCTCTGGTGCTGATGTTGATGTTGATGTTGATGTTGATGTTTGTCCATAATATATTAAAATGTAATTGACAAATACAAATTATAAAACAATAATTAATTTACTATCAACAACTTCATATTTACTTGTTATTTAACCTTTGACAATCAAAGGTATGGATTTATTTTAATTGTCAATTTTTTTCGGAGTGGATTCTCTAAGCAAAAAACATAAAGGCTAAATAACCCAAATTTTATTTTGAAGAGTATTTATTAAGTATTCGCATTTAATTATGCACTGTAAGAAAACTCTTTGTGGATGCAAATTGAGTTTTCGCGTGTGATGCTGGAAGTATCATTAGCACATACAGCATGGATATAGCAAGGATTGGATAGTAACTTAGCCTCACAAAAGTGAGGCTTTTTAATAGGAAAAACTATGGAAGATATATTTCTACAAAGAACTTTTGAAATCTTAAATGTATTCAATCATTTTGAATTTGACTTTATTAATAAATGTCTAGAAAAAATTTATAAAACAAAGAGACTCACTGTTAATTTTAATTTCCGTGATTTTAATTATAAATCAATAGGTGAATTAAAATATGTTTTTGATACAATCTGTAATGGAGGTTTTTCATTAACTGATGAAAAATGGAACTCTAATTATTTCATAAAAAAATCAAAGTTTGATTCTACAAGTGAAACTATAGAAATAGAATTTTCTAAATCATTTATTAATATAGATTTATACAATATTGATGTTTTTCAAAATTATTTGAATGTAAATAACTGTAATTATTGCGATAAAAAATTAATGAAAGATTGGGTACTTAAATATTATGAAGAAGGTAATTATTTTAAGATTTCATTCAATGATTTATGGAAAGATATTTTTATAAAAAAAGATACAGAAACTATTAATTTTAAAAAATATGAAATATTAAGATCAATTAATCATTTAAATTCATTACCTATTTCTATTAAATTTAAAATAGAAACACCTTTAAAAAATTTTGAAAATGAAAGTATAAAAATTAGGATTTTACCTAGAGAAAAGGGCCTTTTTAATATCGATAGAGAAGAGGTAATAGATCAACTAAAAAGTAATCTTGATGAAGATACAAGTACAGTTTATTTAATGGATACTTTTGAAAGCGAGGAATACCTTACTAAATATAGATTTAAACAATATTCACAACTTGTAATCAAAGATTTTTACAGACTTGAAATTGAAAATAAACTTATTAGATATCGTATTGTTATTGAAAAAATCAAATACAAACCTAATAATATGCCAAGTCTTACAATATCTGAAATAAAAGTATCAGGATATGAAATTGGAGCATATATTGGATGTCAAATCACAATTGATATTATGAATCAATTTATTAATACTGATAAAATATATTATTTAGAAAAACCAATACATATTAGAGCTCAAAATTCAAGTAATAGAGATTATGGTAGGTATTATCATGGTAGAGATTTATATTATGAAACACAATATGGAGAAACCTCAAACTATTTAGTTGTTGGTATATATATTTATAATTAAGCAATTTTACATATACTATTATAATTTAAATGAGCCCTAAATAGGGCTCTATATTTTCACCAATCGTATAGCTTTCCGATGCAAATAATACACATGATCTTGAGAGACATTAAGCCTTATTGCTATTTCTTGCCAACTCAAATATTCAAGATATCTCATCTCCAATATTGTCTCAAAAGATATATTGTTTATTGCTTTAATAGAACTCTCAATTTCTTCTTTTAAATCAATAAGCTTTATTATCTCTTTATTTATATAATCTTCTAATTCCATTATCTTTAATAAAGTTTTTTCCATTCTTGATTTTTCAGTAGAACTACAATTTGGTATATCTGAAATGGATGCAGTTACATCTATTGCATGAGCTCTTAAATACTGTAATAGATTTTCTTTAGATTTGATTTGTCTCTCCAATTAGGAAAAGCTACTAAAAACAAGTCAGGATTTAACCATTCTTTATTAACTTCTTTAAATATGAATTCTCCATTAGATGGAGTTGTAGGCCAATACATTAATTGATGAGGTCTATAAGAGCATTCATCAAACATGTCTATGCCTAACTTCCGTGTATAGTATCTAGAAATGGCTGTATACTCATCAGAAGTAACATCTCAAGTTAACGGTATAATAATTCTACATCTAGGGGATACTGGTTGATGTGAGTGAGTTGTATAAAGAGCTGCTCTATACTCACAAAGATTTTCAAAGTTTGATATTATTTCTGTTGATGCATTGTCTGCATCAAGGGTTAACATAGATCTACTAACTATGTTTTCTCTTTTTCGTCTATTATCTTTTAATAGACCACCAACAAATCCACCTTTATCTTTTATTCTATCTTTTTCCCTCTTAGGTAGATTTGGGTACTCTTCTTGAGTTTCAGTGGTTCTAATAGTTGTTTTTAATTTTTCACAAAGTTCCTCAAAACTAATAGTCTCATTAGACCATTTCTTTGCAAAACAACTATTACCGTAGGCAATAGGTAAATCTCGCATATTACACTCCTCGATTAATTGATTGAGGACAATACTGTTCCTCTATTTATCACCGAAAAAGTAGTATGTCTATTGTTGGTAAGTTAATGATGTTATCCTATTCTTGACGGAGAATGGGAACCGGTGATCGTGTAAGTACGCTTGTGATGGATACTGATAATAAAGATATACCTCAGCGAAAAAGATACAATAGACGGGCATCGAAGACTACTGGGAGATATCTCGAGAGTTATCTCGAGATAATCTCAATAATAAAAACGAAGAACTCAGTAACACTTCCTTTCATAAAGCTTCCCAACTATCTGTTAATTTATTTTAAGGAGGCTGCCCATGATAGACAGGCCTATAGAATTAACGGCAACTAGAATTATCGGTTTGGATCTTTCCAAAAAAACTCTAGTTGGATGTACACTTTCAAGAGATTCAGGATTTCAAAAGAAATCTTTCATTAATAAAAAGATGAATGAGCAAGGAAGGAATAACTTAATTTCTCGGTTCAAGATTGGTGATGCAATATTTATGGAAGGTGGAACTTCTTCTTTTAATCTTGCAAGATTTCTTTTAGAAAACACTGCAGCTACTGTTTATGTGCTTAATCCAATGAAACTTCATATTATATATTAATCTATGTGTAAAACAGATAAACAAGATGCAGCTAAGATTGCAAAATATGCAAGAGACGCTAATCCTGAAAATTGGGTTCTCATGCCAATTCCAACTAAATAAGAATCAGCTGATAGAGCATTGATTAAACTTCATATAGCTTATTCTCAATTACAAACCCAATTAATCAACAAATTACATGCAATATTTACTGGGATGGGTTATCCAGATTTGAAAAAATCAGATTTAAAAAATCCTATTATGAGGCAATCTTGGGTTGATAAATTACTTAAAGAAGATCTAGCTCTTTTTAGTGCAAATCTATTAGTTCATAACATTGAAGTAGTAGAATCCCAAAAAGAACTAATTCATGAACAAATTAGAGGTATTTTATTATCTCACCCAAAAGAAGCTTTATCTTGGCTATCTATACCTGGTATTGGTGATATTACTGCAGCAACACTTATAGCTTTCGTTGGTAATGGAGAAAGATTTTCTAAAGCAGATCAACTTAGAAATTATATAGGACTAATTCCTAGAAAAGATCATTCGGGTTCAGTAGACAAGCAATTAAGTGTTTCTCATTTTGGATGCATGCCTGTTAGAAGACATATAGTACAAGCAGCTTGGAGCATAAAAAACTTTAATCATAATTGTTCTCTTACAAGGTATTGGCAAAAACTTGAAAAAAGAGGGAAATTTGGTCAAAAAACAGCAGTTGCAACAGCTAATAAAATGATATCTATTGGATTTGCTCTATTAAAGAATGGTGAGATTTATAATATGGTAGATGAAGAATATTTCTTTAATAAATTAAAGCGTTATAAACTTGAAGCTCTCATTTGAAATATAAATAACCAATTAATTTCAAACAAGAGCTACATTTGTTAACTTTAAACATTCATCTAGTTTTAGGTTAACAACATTAGTTTCCAAAAACAAGACCCAACCCCATAGGCCTAAGATTTTTATGCAATAAATTGTTGAAATAATAAATTTTACATAAAGACTTGACAACAATAGACAAATAAAAAACCGTATCCCTCCCTAGATGGATATTTAATAATATTAATTAAATTTATGTTTTAAGAAATCAATATATTCTTGTTTGTGAGGTTTTATAGTTAAATCATCTAAATAAAATTTACCTGAACAAATTAACCATATTATTTTATCAACTTTGTATGGAGTAATTGAATTATCTATTTCTTTACAATCCCTTGATATTCTCACAATTTCTTCAAATATTTGAATGTCATCTTTTTGAAAATTGTAATGAAGTAAGAACTGCTACAATATGAACATCTGGTTTTGAGTAATCTGTAAATCCTAGCTCTTTTAAAAAATCACAAGCTAGTGCAAAACCAATTCCACTTATTTTCTTTGAAATTAAAAGTGGTAAAGCTATTTTAGTTTGAAGGTTATATTCAAACATACTTATAAATTTTAAGAAATCATCTAAATCAGAAAAGTCATTAATAAACTTTGCTGAACCAATTATTGATTTTGTCCACTTGTACCAACAATTATTTTTCTTTTCAGAGTTTTTAATTTAAAAATTTTCTTTAAAAGTTTCATAAATATCTTCAAAAGTAGATTCTGATATTTTTCTAAAATCAAAATCAAATAATAGTTTTTTAAAGAAATCTCTCTTCTTTTCAAATTTAATAACATTAGGCATTCTCTGATAATTTTGAGCAGATTTAATTAATTGTTCAAAAATATCATCAAGACAATGAAAATCTTTTTTATCACCTACAAAGTATTTTTCTAAATCTTCTCTTTTCATATCTTTAGGCAATATATCATAAAGATATTTTAAAGAGTAATTATAAAAAAGCTTATGCTTATCAATTTCATTCATAGTATTGTTTTCTACCTTCTTTTAGATATTTTTTTTTGCTGAAAACATAAACAATAATATTTAGTCGGTTATTAATTTTTAAGAATATAAGTATAAATTTAAATGTTATATGGATAAATATTACTCAAAATTAATAATATTACTCTCTGATCTTGATTGGAAATTTTCTCTAATATAATTTCTTATATAATTAGGTAGTTTATATTTTTTAAATAATTCTTCATCAATTTCTATTATTGATTTATTCCACCAAATTTCTGAATAACTTTGTAGGGGAACATCACCCCAAGCTGTTGTACTGTGTTGAGATTTCTTATTAATATATAAACAAGCTCTACAAAATTTAGACATTAAATATTTGGCATGTTTTTTTGCTATATTAATATTGTCAAATTGCATAGATTCTAAATACGTTTCAGTGCAAGCCTCATTTGGAAAAGCTAAAATGATATTTGAAAAAGCACCTCCTAATCCTGTTTTCTCTGACATATTACCCCAGGCATAAGGTACAAATATTTTATATTTATCAATTGCCCCTTTTCTTGGAAAAGGATAGTTTTTAGGAACATATTTTATGATTTCATTTTTACAGTATATTTTTATGTCATCATCTTGTATTTTTTTATTATATAGAGGAGGTAAATTGTATTTCTTATTATCCTTTATGATATCAGTATCTAATCCATAAGGTTTACGAGAAGAAGTAAATTTACTAAGAGGTATTATATCTATTTTATCTATAATAGCTTTTAATTCTTTTATTTCTTTTGGCTTGTTTTTATTAGCTTGGCATAATAATTTAACAAATTGAGGATTACTACCGTTGGTATATATTTTTTGATATCCATTTAATTTATTGTCATAATTTTTTTCCCATAAAATAATATTTGTCCATTCAGCACCTGAAATACCAACAAAAATATTTTGCCTATTATCAATAAATACTATTTGCTTATCTTCTTTTATTTCTTTTTTATTTAATTTTGATAAATTATTAGCATTCTTTGAATCTTGCCATCCTATAGGGAATATCAAACTAACATAATCAGCCAATTTAATTGAAGTTAAATAAAAAAAAGGATATATTTGTTGGTGATTAATTCCTTGATATGGGGGATTCCCTACTACTGCATTAAATTTCATATTTCCTTTACCTTCTTTTTCCCAATAACTTTCTTTTAAAATTTTTTTAATAAATTTGTCTGGTTTATTTTTTAACATATTTATTAAATCATCAAAATAATGCGCATTAATTTCAATATCATTGTACCCTACTAGAGTTCGCTTTGTAATTTGCTTTGCCATAGGTGTCTTACAAATAACATAAACATTTTCTTTAACAGTATCAATCCATAATTTATTTTGTAGTTCTAAAGACAAGTCTTCTTTTGTATAATTATTACACTTAGTTTTAAAAATGCTATATGTTACAAATAATGGGTATAATCCAGATTTTGAATTAATTTCAAGAATTTTCGAATTTGTGTTTGTCAGCGTTTTCTTTGTAATTTCACCTTTATCAACAAAACGAAGATTATCAAACAAAGCAGAATAATCTTCATTATAAAAATCATAACCTCCTAAAGATTCACACAAATGCATGTTAACTACACGCCAAGGTGTCAAAACAGTCTCTTTATCAGGATTTTTAAATCCAGAAAATAATTCAGTAATGCATTTAATTCTTTCTAATGGAGGCAAACTATCAGCTTCAAGAACTTTATTTCGAATATTCGTTCCAGCGCCAATAAATATATCTTCATCATAATATTTAATAAATTTCTTAAATATTTCTCTTGTAACATCTTTTGGCATAAATTCAATCCAAGATGTATCATCTATAATATTATTGTCCAACATATTTTCTAAAGTAAAATCTTTATCAATTTTTATATTAGCACCATAAATTAATAAAGGGATTCTGATTGAAATAGCTCGAAGGACTGAAATGGCTGTTAATCTTTGTTTTTTATTTTTCTCTAGTTCTTTTAATTTTTCCTGTTCTTCAGGAGATAATGGTTTTCTTTCTTTTTTCTTTTTTCTTAATTTTTCTATTTCTTCATATTCTTCATCAGTAAAACCTTGATTGTTTATATCTATTTCATTTGTTTGGTGATTTGCTGCAGATGAACCTATAGTTCTTTTTAATTTTTCAAAATCTTCTAATTCAATACCGTTTAATTTTAATAATTCATCATTATAAAGATTGTTATCATCAAACCCATTTCTTACAACTCTTTCTGAATATGCTTTTTTTAATTGAATTAACATACTTTTTACATTGTAAGATTTCATTTCAGTACCATCAACAGAAATTACAGGGCAATAATTTAAAAACTTACCCATAATTATTCTATTTGAATCTGTAGATTTCCCTGCTTTAGTTGATAGAGCAGCAGCTTCTGCAACCATTTTAAGAGTTCTATCAGGAGCAAAATCAAAAACATAACAACACTGTTTTATTTTACCATTTTTATTACAAGGGGATTGTACACGGAAAATAGTTTGTAGATAATTTGTAGCTGAAGTAGAATAAGATCCTGAAAGCATCATAACGGCTGTCCATTCGGGGACAGTAACTCCAGTAGTCAATCTTCCGCAGGATAAAGTAATAGTATATCCAAATTCTCCAGCACTATCAATGGCTTGTTTGACTCTAGATAATGCATCATCTGATTTAGATTCTTCATCACCATCTCCAGCAACATTTATTATTTCAAAAGCACCACTTCCAAATACTTGATGTGCTTTCATTAATTTACTTAAAGCTTTTGCTTCTTTTACTCCTGGAATCATCCATAAAGAATGCTTAAATAAATTTCTATATTTTTCAGTAGAATAAGGATAATTACTGGTTTCATCTGATTTAGTAATTAAATCTAAAAAGCTTTTAATATCGTTCTCATGTACAAATTCTCCAATATTACAATCAGAAGACATCTTAATACGATCTTGATAAATATCACCTGTCCATACTCTAAAAAATTCATGAAAGTTAAAAGCTTTATCTACTAATTCTATATATTTATTATCAAAAGCTATATTACCTAAATCATATGTATAAATTTTCATTTCAGGGAGTTCGTCATAAGGATTTGAATCTCCAAAAGTAACTTTTGAATAATTATACTTACTTTCTTGTTCCATTACATAGTCCCAAGTATAAATATTATTTTCAAATTCAGTTAAAATATTAAAAGGAGTTCCTGATAATGCTAAAAATTTTGTTTTCCCTTCTTTTACTAATTTATTTATTACATCTTCACCAAGGACTGTTTTTGTACCCTCATGTGCTTCATCTACAATAACACAATCCCATTCTGTTAAAAATATATTCTCATTTTTTTCATATATTCCACCTACAGTAGAAGACCCTCTTAAATCTTGTATTGAAGCAAAATATATTATATGCTTTTCACTTTTTAACAATAATTCAATAGAACTACCATTTGATTTTGAACCATATTCAAAATCAGATTTATCATAAAAAGTTTTTTTAAAATCTTCATACCAATTCACATTTACAACAGGTCTATGTGTAACAACGATTGTTTTTTTAAAATTAGAATCTTTTATAACTCTTAAAGCACTTAATGTTTTTCCAAAACGCATTTTTGCATTCCATAACATTTTATTGCCAGTTTTAAACGTTTTTAGAGTTCTTTTTACAGCTTCTTCTTGCTCTGGTCTTAATATAATAGGAGTAAAATCCTTTTTAAATTCAGATTGTGAAATACTTAATCTATTTTGCTTAACAGCATCTATTGCGTTTACCGCGGTTTCTAAATTTATTTTAAACCATTCATTACCCTTTGTTCCATTTATTTTTCTCTTAGAAAATCCTGAGTTTTCTAAAACTTTATGAACAGAATAATCTCTAAATGCTTTTACTTCGATTTGATTATTCTTTCCTTTTTTACTATATATCGCAAGCTCAGTGTGTAATAAATTATATTGGACTCCCGCTGAGCTAGTATAATCATCAATTCTCTTTTTTGCAGCTTTGTTTAACTCACGACAATTAGGAGATAATTTATCTATTGATAATTCTGTTTTTATTGTTGTATCACCTATTTTCAAATAACCTTCATGGTTATCATCATTAATAGCAAATATATAAATTAATTTATATCCATAAGATTCTTCAAATTCAGTATTCATGATTTCTCCACTAATGATTTAAACGTAATACTTTTATTAGCACGCCAATCTTTTATTTTACATAATTGTTTTTCATCTTTTTTATATTCTTCTGCTTCAATATTATCAAAAAGAGTTAATTGACAATAATGTACTTCTTGAGCATCCATAGGATTATCATAAGTAACCCCATCCATTTGCCAAATATTCCACGATATAATTAAAGCTATTTCACTCAATTCATTTACAGAAGGGTTTTTATTAAACTTAAATTTTTTATTTTCTATAAAGGTATAAAATAAATTTTCTCTAGCAATTAATAAATTATCACCCTGATATTCATAGGCATAAATACTTTGATAAGCCCTTTTCACCCATTTATACCAATCTTCTTCCGTTTCAGTATTTTCGTTTACTATTCTTAATTTACGATCTAATAATCCAATTCTATCTTGAATTCTAATAGAATCCCCTGTAACAGTATCATATCTACTCGTCAAGTAAGGTGCTTCACCACAGGTTATTTCTAATCGAACATCATCTATATATTGTTTCCAAGTTTTATCTTCTGAAAAAAAGATTTTATTATAATTAGTTTTCCATTTCTTATCTAACGATATATTAAATATATTCTTTCTGTTAAACCACGCTTCATCAATTAAATTATTTTGTTCATTACAAACCCAAGAAGGTGTAAAAACTTCTGCTTTTTCTTTAGTTCTATTAATTTGAGATTCTTTCAATTTTACACTTCGTGGTTGAATTAATTTATAATAAGGACCTGTAATCAAAGAAATTTGTATTTCTGACTTTGCATCGAATAGAAGACCTTTATCTCTATAGTCATTGGTTGCCCATTTTATATTTTTTCTCGTAGTTCTATCTTTCAATAAAATTTTTAATACTTCTGGGTAATTATTTTTTATTTCTTCTTCTTGTATATCGATTTTATAAGTTGCCACAAATCCTCCAGCAAGAATCTTTATAATATATAACATTATAATTATACTACAAAAAATCATAATTTTATAGTTTTAATTTACTATCATTAATTAAAAAATCTTGTAATTGATTTATATAAAATTGAGGAATTTCAAAAAAAACTAAAGGATTTAATTGAAAAATATAATCATTTTCAATATGATTAACTTCATTAACAAACTTACATGTACAAGGATACTTCTTTCGTAACATAGACAATAAATTAATATCTCTTTCTTTTTCAAACAAACATCTTATAGCAATTATCTTTGTATATTCATCACTTGAAGATAATAAAGCAAATAAGTTTTTATCAGTTGTTGTTTTTATGAAATCCTTATAATTTTTATTTTTGATATATAATGAAATATTAATTAATCCTTCTTCTATAATTTGTTTAGATAATTCATTCCCTTTTTTATCTATAGGAATAATTCTTCCATGCATTATATTTGATAGAATCTCATATTCTGTACTTGTCGAAAAATTAGGATTAGTTAATTCAATATATTTTCGTAAATTAACACATCTTACTATCATTTCTTGATTTGGATTTGTAGCAATTTCTTTGGTAAGTTCAACAATATTTTTCAAGTCATTTATTGTTATTTCTTTCTCATATATAATTCCATTTTCGTTATTCAAGTACATAGCTTCTAAAGGTGTAGTTAACCCCAATCGAGTAAAAAATTTTCCATAAACATAATCAATTATGGGCTGCATATCATGAGTAAACATAATCACAGTTTTATCTCTAAAACTTTCTTTTTGATTATCAAACATTCGTTTTATAACTGAGAATTTTTTATTTTTATCAAAAGAAGAAATAGGATCATCAAGTATTATTAAATCAACACCCTCACTAATAGCTTCAAACATAAACATAACTAGTGAAAAAGCATTTTTTTCTCCCCAACTTAAATGAGTTTCTAATTTTTCAACCTTTTTATCTTCAGATAAATTTATTGGTACTAGATATGAATATGATTTATTTTCTCCATCATCTTTTATAATAAATTTATATGGAAATCCTGCTAACCCAAAAAAATGATTTATATCTTCTTCCCTATCTTTTATTAACTCCTCTGTTTTAATTTGGCATTTATAAAATAATCCTTTTAATTTTCCAGTTTTTTGTTTTAAATCATTAATTTTCAAACTTATATAAGCAATTAAATCTGTAACTATTTTTGTAGTATAATAATTAGGAATTTGTCTCTCATCTATAATTAAATTACTTAAAACTGATTCAATTTCGTCTATTTGATTACCTTTTATATTCATAGGTCTAAACAAACATATTTTATTAATTTTACTAGTTAAATACTCTGTTTCTTTAGCTAATTGTGTTAATTCAGAGGTTAACTCATCAGATTTATTCGAGTCACCAATATATTCTTTTAATGCATTTACGGATTCTATATTAATATAGTTTTTTTCAATTCCTTCATTTAAAAAAATTAACACTTTATTTGCTGTTGAAATTGCAGAATTTTTAAATACATTGGCTATAATTTTATTTTGCTCTTGAATTTTTTCCATTTCTAAAGAATTAGTACAAAACGGACAAATTTCTCCATTCATAATAGTTGATCCATCATTTCTCCACTTTGCCCATTTTGAAAAACTATTAAATTCTTTATCTTTATAAAAAGGACTATAATTTCTTAATTCTGGATATTTTTCAAATCCATAACCATTGCCTTTTATTAATTCTGCTACACCACCCCGTATAGATAAGGAATTATTCTGATATTTTATTGTATCAAAATATTGAGGTAAGAATTCTTTTAACCCATTAATGTTTTCATTTTGTTCAAATACACTTTGAAGTTCTTTAAGTAACTTATCTGTTTCGTCTGATAAATCATCTAATACTTTAGAATGTAAGAATACACGAAAAGAATTATCTAAAAAACTTTTTTCAGTAAATAAATATGAATTTACATAATCTTCATTAAAAACTTTTACAGATTGAAAGTCATCACAATTTACTGAAGGATTATGAGTTTCATTAAAAGGTTTTAATTCATTTAATTCATCTATTTGATTATTAATTTGAGCAGAAATAGCCTTGCTTATTGTTGATTTACCTGTCCCATTCGGTCCATATTTCAAATTTAAACTATTCTTCTTTATTTTTATTTCGGCTTTCGAAATACAGTTACAATTCTCAATTTTCACACAATATGTATTCAAAATATAACCTCCAATTTTATTTTGGTAGATATTACCATAAACTTATAGTATTAATAATTAAAAAACTTTTACTTAGAATTATACACGATTTTTATTTCAAAAAGTAAAATATTTTTATATTATTAGTAATTCTTTACTAGTAAATAAATAATTAGCTTATTAACATATTTTTCTTAAATAAGAGAATAATTCATACATGTAATAATAATTACACTTAATTTAATGCTAATTATTTTAATTCACTAAAATTAAATAAAAAAAACTCATAAGTATTTTTTTTATATTTCATTGAATATTTCTTTGCAAAAGAATATATTTTAGCTACATAACAACTATTTCAAAATTATTTATATATTTTAGGCAGGTTAATTGAATGGAATATTGCAGACAAAAAGACATACAATCTAAAATTGGTTCTATTATTCAAGATGCAAAAAAATATATTATTATTGTTTCTCCATATATAAATTTAGATTCAACTTATACAGCATTACTTGAAATGAGTATAAGCAAAAATATACCCGTAACATTTTTTTACAGAAAAGATAATATTAATGATATAAATGACACCTTTAAAGATATTGAAAGATTTGAAAAGTTATCAGGTGTAACTTTATATGCTTGTTCTGGATTACATGCAAAAATTTATATGAATGAAGTTGATTTTCTAATCACTTCAAGAAATCTTTATATGAAAAAAGGTGAAGAATCTTTAGATATTGGACTATTTTCAAATATAAATGAAAGTAAAGAGATATATTATAAAATTAAAGATGATTTAGAATTATTTGCTCATACTTCTTTTAAGAATATAAACACTTCAACAAAAAGTAAAAATAATGATTTAAATCGATTTTGTCTTGATAAAAAGGGAAATAACCATTTTAATCCATTTAAATTAAATAAAACTATAGAACTCCCCACAAAAAACAAAAAAGAAGATAATTATTACAACCCTTTTAGTTTTAAAAAAAATGAGAATCATTATAAACAACAAAAAAAAGATGCTTATTGTATTAGATGTGGAGAACCTATTCCTTTTAATCCTGATAAACCTTATTGCTCTTCCTGTTTTTCTACTTGGGTTCAATATGAAGATATAACCTATCCCGAAAATTATTGTCATAAATGTGGAAAGGATGAAAATGATATTTCTATGCAAAAATCTCTTTGTTTTCCTTGCTGGAAAGAGTGGCAAAATTCATTACGCTTACCACTTTAATTTGTGTAAATAAATATATAATTAAAAAAACGTAAGAAAATTACTTCAAATACATTGACGTCATTTTTACACTTCAAAAGACAAAAATTAATTTAAGCCAAATTAACATCAGATTTAAACAATACACGTTATCAAATAAAGTAGGAGAACCTTCGTTAATAATTAAACGATTACATATTTGACGATTTTCTGATTATTAATTTTAAAAAAAAATTAAGATACTAACTCTTTGTAGATAAAGAATTAATATCTTTTATAATTTGTATTTTGAAAACTATGTTAATGCATTGGTACACCAATTCCAATACAATTACACGCACAAGGGGCTTTAGGGTGTATAAAATACAAGTCTCCTTAAAGAAAAATAAAAAAATCCATTTCTAAAAGACCTTATTATTGAAAAATTTTTATTAGAAAGATATATTTAATATTAGATTACTAAATATTCATGGAGATAAAATGAAAAAATATTTTTCTAAAACAATATATATTTTTCTATTCATATCCTTTTTTTTAATTATTACTATTTCTTGTGATATTTTTTATTTAGAAGAATCTAAAAGTACAGCAGAAAAAAAATTAATTAATGATGGATATACCCGTTTAATTGATGACGATATTGAAGGGTTTTGGTATAAAAATATAAACAATGAAGTTACACGATATATTTTAGAAGAAGAATATTTGCATTCTTCACAATATTACCTTGATGCATATTTTTTTATTGATGTAGAAAAAAACAATGAGGCAAAACTTAAAATTAAATCTAGAACAAATTCGAGGTCTAGTGAAGATATGTTTATCCCAAAGTATGTAACATACCAACCTTATAATTATCATAGTACTTCCTCCGAAGATAAAATAACTCTAGTTTGGGGAGATGTAGATTTTCAAACTTATACTGGTAATAACAATGATTATTTCTTATGGTGTGATAGCATTGTTATAAATGATGATGATAAGACTATAAATGCACTTTTAAAATTGTTTGATAGTAATGAAGAAGTTTATTTTTATTTTTCTAATGATTATAAAATTACGAAACTTAAAAAGTTGAATATAGAATTATTAGACAGAATTAGAAAAACATTTGAAATATATTCTAAAAATAAACAATTACTAACCTATCATACTCCTGGCAATATTCCCCTAATTAATACTATTAAATTTTATGCAAATGGGGGTGAAGGAAAAATGGAGGACATCACTGCAAATTTAAATGAAAGCATAATTTTACCCAAAAATAATTTTCTAAAAAGGGGATATACTTTTTTAGGTTGGGCTACTTCTAAAGATGGCGAAGTGATTTGCTTAGATGAAAGTGAATATACTATGAATGCTATAGGAATTAATTTGTATGCAAAATGGAGTCCTAATACTAATAAGATAACATTCCATCCGAATTATTTAAATGATGAAGAAACTTTAACACAAACAATAAATACAGATGATTCTCAAAACTTAAAATCAAATACTTTTAAGCGAGAAGGATATTGTTTTGCAGGGTGGTCTCTAAATAAAGAAGGTTCAATAATTTATAAAGATGAAGAAGTCTTCACAATGGGTACAGATAATGTAGATTTATATGCTCAATGGAGAATAAAATTAGAATCCTCAGATTCTAAAAATGGTGACTTATTTGGCCGTTCTTTAGATGTTTATGGTGATTATGCAATTATTGGCTGTTCTTGTGGAGATGGTAAAGAAACAAATACAGGTATAGCCTACATTTTCCATTATGACCAGCAAAAAAAAATATGGGAACAACAACAAAAAATCTTTGCTAAAGATGGATCAAATGGAGATTTATTTGGCTATTCTGTTTGTATTTCAGGGAAAAATATAATTATTGGTTCACCTCATGACGATGATAATGGTTATAATTCAGGCAGCACTTATATTTATAAAATAGGTAATAGTAGTGATGAAACCATGAATAGTGAAAGGAAAATAATTTCGGCAAATGGTATATCATATGAAGAATATGGATATTCAGTAGGTATTTCAGAGACAAATATTATAATTGGATCACGCATAGAAAATGGTACTGGAAAAAATTATGGGAAAGTATATGTTTATGAACTTTCAAATGCCCTATCTAGTATAACAGCTAGTGAACAGCAAATTACAATTGGTAATCGGGAAAGATTTGGGTGGGATGTTGATATATGTAATTCTAGAATTATTGTGGGCGCAAGCTTCGGCGATGGTTCTACACGCACTTCAGGAGTTGCATATATATTTGATATAGGTGAAACGATAGACGATACCCGAAAAAGTATTCATAAAATATTTGCGTCAGATGGAAATTATTTAGATCTATTTGGAGAAACTGTAGCTATCGATGAAAATTATGTAATAATAGGATCCATCTATAATGATGAAATAGAAGAACAATCAGGGAGTGCTTATATCTACAATTATAATTCAAGTAAAAACCTTTGGGAAAATGAGCAAAAAATATATCCATCAGATGGTGATAAAAGTGATTTCTATGGTAGTTCTGTGGATATTTCAGAAGATAAAATAATAATAGGAGCACGAAATGATGATGACAACGGAAATAATTCTGGAAGTGCTTACCTATATACTATTAGCAATGATAAAAATTTAACTATGGAAAGTGAAACCAAAAAAATTCCTTTTGATGGAAAGCAAAATGATAGTTTTGGGGTTTCTGTAGCTTTATATAAAAATATTGAACTTGTAGGAACCTCAAATGGTTCAGTATATGTTTATGACTAGCTTATTTTTTTTCATCACCTACGATTTGACCATCCTTGAAATGAACTTTAATCTCTTTTTTTGAAAATACTTCACGATATCAACAATGGATATAAACAACTTTGGAGAAAATTCTGTTATTAATTTATCTTGGGATTTAATAATTTCAAGAAATCTATCAATCTGTATTTTTCTTGAATACTTATCAGCTAGAATAGCTTGTGTCTTTTCAAGTTTCAAAAAAAATAATTATTATATAAAAAAAGAACATTGCATTTCTAAATTATTAGTTATATTATATTAATTATTAACATTTAAAATTAAGTTGAGGCTATTATGTTTGCATTTCTTTCTTCTATTGGTATATCTATATACGTTGCTATTGGTTTTTTAGTAGTTTTTATAATTGCAAGATTTATTGATTGTGGTTGGTGGGATACTGCTATTTTTGGGGGATTCCTTGTTATAAGAGGAATAATTTATATTTGGCAAGGTTCTGGAATAGGAATTGGGGCTTTGTTAATAGTAGCGGGGTTTGCATTTTGTGCTCTATCTGCACAATCCGGATAAAAAATACAATTAGGTTTATCATTTAAAAAATATGTAAATTATAGTTTCAATAACTTACATATTACATTCTAAATGAATATTTAATTTCATCAAATAAAATATTGGTTAAAAACTGTTATATTTATTTAAAACTATGTTTTAATAACACTTTAAAAAGTCTAGTCATTAATATTACCTATTTCTTCTTCCTCAACAAATCTACAACAACAATTTCACCATTCTTGAAATGTATCTTTATTTCTTTTTTTGAAAAGACTTCAATGATATCAACAATGGATGTAAAAAGCTTTGGAGAAAGCTCTGTTATTAAATCGTCCTGGGCTCTAAGAGTTTCTAGAAATCTATCAATCTGTATTTTCCTAGAATACTTATCAGCTAGAATTGTTTGTGTCTTTTCAAGTTTCTCTTGAATTACAAAATACTCTGCTGATAGATTATTATAATCTTCATTAAATGCACCTGGGTTATTAATAATAGTAGAATTACCTTCAACTAGTTGTTCAATTTGCTTTGATATTTTATTTAACTCTTTTAATTGCTCTGCTTCTTTTATCTTTAACTTTTTAGTATCTAATACTTTGTTTAAGATTAATTCACAATTCTCAATTATTTCATCTTTTTCAACTATTATTTTATTAATAGCTTCTAGTATTGATTTATATATTTCATCTTCACTTAGATGAACATTATTACATTTTACTTCACCTTTGTATTTATCATTACATTGCCAAACAACTCTTCTATATTTGTCAGTTGAATGCCAAATCTTTCTACCAAATAAACCACCACAATTACCACAAACAATTCTATTTGAAAACAAATTAGCACTAGTACTTCTATTGGGATAAGCACCTCTCTTTTCAAACTCTTCTTGGACTAAATCAAATTTAGCTTGAGATATAATAGCTGGATGACTGTTTTCAACATAATACTTTGTAATCTCTCCATTATTTTTCAGCCTCTTTTTTGATAAAAAATCAACTGAATAAGTTTTTTGAAGAATTGCATTACCAGTATACTTTTCATTTTGTAACATGCTTTTAATTGTAGACCCATGCCATTTAACATCCCCTCGAACATTAGGAATTTTTTTAGCTTCTAATTCTGCTGCAATTAAATTTGGTGTTAATCCATGTAGAAATCGAGTATAAATATATTTAACTATTTTTGCTTCTCTTTCTTTAATTACAATATTACCATCCTTATCCTTTTCATAACCCAAAAAGTTACCAAAGGCCATTCGAACTTTACCCTCTTCAAATTTCTTTCTAATTCCCCAAGTACAGTTCTCTGAAATGGATCTAGATTCTTCTTGAGCAAGAGATGACATTATAGTAATTAGCAATTCTCCTTTACTATCAAGAGTCCAGATGTTCTCTTTTTCAAAGTAAATTTCAATTCCCTTCTCTTTTAATTTTCTAACTGTTGTTAAACTATCTACTGTGTTTCTAGCAAATCTACTAACACTCTTAGTAATTATTAAATCAATTTTACCTTCTAGTGCATCTTGTACCATTGATTTAAAGCCTTCTCTTTTTTTGGTACTTGTTCCAGATATCCCTTCATCAGTATAAACCTTTACAAAATTCCAATCAGCTTTGCTATTTATATATTTGGTATAGTAATTTACTTGTGTTTCATAACTTGATAATTGCTCTTTATTATCAGTTGAAACCCTAGCATATCCTGCGACATTCTTCTTCTTTATTTGGGATAAAGGTGTTTTCGAATATTGACCTAGTGTTGCTGGTATCTTTTTTACTTTCCTTGTCATTGTTTTTTATCCTTGTCTTATGATTTTTCTTTGTTTGCCATGTTTTCTTAATTATTTGACCATCTTTAAAATGAAAGAAGAGTTCATACTCTCCAACTGTTATTTTATCAATTAGAGAATTAAACAATTCTTCATCTAATACTTCTCTGTTTATTACCTCAGCTGCTAACTGATGAAGTACTTTGTCAGGAACATTACAAGATGGGCAAACATGAGCAGTTTGAGATATCTTTGTTCCACAAACCCATTTTTTATAATGGCTTATTTTCCCAGTACAGCTTTTATTTGGAATTGTTCTCTTTCTATAAGTCTTTCCACAAATAGAGCAATGAAGTTTTGAAGTAAAGCAACTAAAGGTTAATGATTGATTTGCTCTATAGCCTAATGCCTTTCTTCTCTCAATTTCTTCTTGAACTTTATTAAATAATTCTTTTTCAATAATTACTGGATGAGTTCCTTCCACATAATATTTTGGAAGT
>RZYO01000178.1 GCA_009930325.1 Spirochaetia bacterium
TTGGATTTTATACTTTATCTCCTAATCCTTATAAAGATTCAGAAAATGCTTGTATAAATTCTAATATTTATGCAAGATTTAATACTAAAATTGATGTTAATCTTTTAGATTCTAGTATACAACTTTCAAAATGCTCTTCTGATAAAACATCTTGTAGTACAATTATTCCTTCTACTATTTCTGCCTATAATGAAGGTATTGGGTTTATTCTAAATCCTATTTCAAACTTAGAAGGAGATACTTGGTATAAAGTTAATATAAATAGTATGTCTACAATATGTGGAAAATCTTCTGATCCTTATGAATGGTATTTTAAAGTTTTACCACAAAGTTGTTCTCCTACTGATTTAGAATTAAATATAGATGAATACAGATTTCCAGATCTTAATTTAACAACAGAAGTAATAGCTTCTTCTTATGATAGTTATTGTAGAAATTTAGAATCTAGTTCTAATTATAATTGGACAAGAGAACAATACAGTTCTAATGGTAGTGTTCTTTATGATTATAATTATGATCCTGCTATTAATGCTGATTTTGCTTATATAGCTATAAAAAATACTGTAACTCAAGAAGTAGAAAATAATGTTAAATCTTTTAGAGTCTCTGGAACAAATTATTCTGAACTTACAGTTGAAAATTCTGGAGCTTCTGATTCTGCTAAATTTTGGACTCAGAGAACTTATACTCCTCTTCCTACTTTAGGTTCTGATTATTGTGGAGATTCTATTATACAAGATGGAGAAGATTGCGATTTAGGTCATGATAATGGAATATATGATGGAGTCTCTGGTATAAAATGTTCTTATGATTGTAAAAATGTTTATGTTTATAATAATAATACTTTTAATTTTAGATTTTATTATCCTAAATCAACATTTAATTTTGATCTAGTTTCTTTGCCAGATAAAGTAAATGATTTAGATAAAACCGGAGATATTAGAATTATAGAATCTTCTTCTTCTACTGAAGAAAGTGCTAGAGTATTTATGGATGAAAATTCTAATCCAACAATGGTTCTTAGAGTTTGGACTGTTCCAAAGGAAAATTATATTCCTATAACTTTCCAAGAGTGGCTTACTAGAAAGGGAATTGGTGGAGATTATGATTTTGTTATAAGACAAGGAGTTGTAAGTGATTATTTAATATATAATCAAGGTAATTCATATTATTTCTGGGTTCCAAATTATGTTGAGAATGAAATTTCTGGAGATTGGTATGTTAATGTTTATGTTTTATCTTATAAAGAAGGTGGAGACTTAGCTTTCTTTAATCAAATAATTGATACTATTGAATTTAATATAAATATAGCATCAGAAATAACTTGTAATACTTTATATTATTTAGGAGAAGAAAGTGGAATTTATACGTTAACATTGAAAGATGGTTCTAATATTCGTGCTTATTGTTTTATGTCTGATATTCCAGGAAGAGAAGGTGGATGGACTGTTGTTGCTGCTGAAAATTTAGAAAGAAATGATACAGAATATTCTTTAATAAACAGATTTCCAAAACCAGTTTCATATTTTACTTCTCAAGCTGGAGCCTCTTCTGAAATAGATAATTATATTCCAAAAGTTCTTTCTTCAGACTATGCTTATTCTTATCTTGATAAATGGCCTGATTATACAGAATATACAACTATGTCTGTTTATTCAAACGATTATGGAGATGGAACTACTGGAAATAGATTAGATCCTATAATTATAGATGGTGAAGAAGTTTATTATGAATTTTATACTAAATATGGAACTAATAGCTTTGGAGAAGTTAATTGTAATTTAATAGATTTGGTTTTAAATTCTTGTTCTTCCGATGGAAGAGTTTGTACAACTGATTCTTCAGATTTACCTAATGGATGTTCTTTTGATATGGCTGGTAACTTTATAAATTATTTTCCTCATGATTTAATTTATAGTTCTGGTTCTTATGATTCTACAAGTCTTGTTTATAATGATGCTGTTCATACTGGATTTACATGGTTTGGAGAAAATAGAATACAACTTTATTTTTGGGGACAATGGACTTTAATGGGTAGTGTTGCTTATAGTGATATATTTGTTGTTAGACCATGGAAAGATGGATGGATAGATACTTATTCTTGCGGAGCTGGTTGGGTTAATAACGATTGTAGAATGTCTAAGAAATCTTATACAGAAAGAAATGATTTAGATCAAAAACTTATACTTATGGTAAAATAGGGTATGTGGTATAATATATTAATTAATAATTAATTTACAAAAAAGGTGAGTGAAATTATTACAGGTATAGATATTGGTTCTTCTTCAGTAAAGCTTGCTGTTGGAGAAAGAGATAAAGACAATTTTATGAATATTATTTGTACTGCAGAAATTCCTTCTGAAGGTATAAATAAAGGAAACGTTACTTCTATTGATGATGCTAGTTTTGTTTTCTCAAGACTTTTAGATCAAGCAGAAAAAATTCTTGGTGAATCTATTCCTGGTGCTTATATTGGTATAAATGGGCTTCATATTATTTCTCAGAATAGTCATGGTATAGTTTCTGTTTCTAGATCAGATGGAGAAATAAAAGAAGATGATGTTGATAGAGTTCAAAGTTCTGCTGAGGCTATTGCTAGTCCACAAAATTATACAATCATGGAAACTATACCTCAGAGATATATAGTTGATGGTCAATCTGTTGTAAAAGATCCAGTTGGAATGAATGGATCTAGATTAGAATTAGATGCTCATATTATTCAAGCTTTAAAAAATCAGAATAATAATATTATAAGTTCTGTTATGAAATCTAATATTGAGGTTTATGATAGTGTTTTTTCTCCAATAGCAACTTCTGAAGCAATATTAGATAAAAAACAAAAAGATCTTGGGGTTTGTCTTGTTAATATAGGGCAAAGTTTAACAACAATGGTTGTTTATGAAAATGATACTTTACTTGATACTTCTGTTTTATCTATAGGTTCAAGACATATTACTGGAGATTTAGCTATTTGTCTTACAGAAAGTGTTGATATTGCAGAAATGATAAAAATAAAATATGGAATAGGAAAAGGTTCTAAAATTATAGATAAAGATGAAATGATTGATCTATCTCAATTTAATCCAGAAATTGAACAAAAAGTTTCAAAAAGAAATGTTGTTAGAATTATGGAAGCAAGAGTTGAAGAAATTTTCAGAATGGTAAACAAAGAATTAATAAAAATAAATAAAGATTCAAAACTTCCAGTAGGTCTCGTTTTAACTGGTGGAGGAGCTAAATTAGATGGTATTGCAGAAGTTGCAAAAAGAGTTTGTAAATTACCGGTTACTATTGGATCTGTTAATAGTGTAAATTCTGTAATGGATAAAATATATGATCCTATTTATTCTACTGCTATAGGATTAGTTTTATATGGGGATAAAAAACAACAAGGAGAATTTGGTTCCTCAGCCTTTAATAGTAGGGGATTATCAAATATTTTTTCTAATTTTAAGTCTTTTTTTAACAAATTTTTTTAGTTTTTGAACATGTAATTTGTTCACTAACGTTTGCAAAAAAAAATAAATTAAGTTAAAATGTTATCAAAAATATAACTTTTAAATTTATTAATTTATGGCGCAAATAAAACCCGAGGTAGAAACATTTGCGAAGATAAAAGTAGTAGGTGTAGGTGGAGGTGGAAATTCTGCTGTTAATAGAATGATACAAGCTAAGGTAAGCGGTGTAGATTTTATTTCTGTTAATACGGATGTTCAAGCTCTTCACCATTCTTTATCTCCTGTAAAAATGAATATTGGTAAATCAATAACTAGAGGGCTTGGTGCAGGTATGAATCCTGAAGTTGCCAGAAGATCAGCTGAAGAAAATCAAAATGAAATAAAAGAAGCTTTGAAAGGAGCTGATATGGTTTTTGTTACAGCTGGAATGGGTGGAGGAACTGGGACTGGAGCTGCTCCAATAGTTGCTAAAATTGCTAGAGAATTAGGTGCTCTTACAATTGCAGTTATAACTAAACCTTTTAGTTTTGAAGGTGCTAAAAGAGCTGAACTTGCTGAGAATGGTCTTTCTGAATTGATAGAAAATGTTGATACTATGATTACAATTCCAAATGATAGAATATTACAAATTGCTGATAAAAAAACTTCTCTTGTTGATGCTTTTGCTCTTGCAGATGAAGTTTTAAAACAAGGTATCCAAGGAATTTCAGAACTTATAACTGTTCATGGTCTTATTAACGTGGATTTTGCAGATGTTAAAGCTATTATGAAAGATACAGGATCTGCACTTATGGGTGTTGGTAATGCTTCTGGTGAAAATAAAGCTGTAGACGCTGCTAAAGCTGCTATAAATAGTCCACTTCTTGAAATTTCTATTGATGGAGCTAAAGGAATTTTATTTACTATCACTGGCGGACCTAGTCTTTCTATGAATGAAGTTCATGAAGCTGCTAAAGTTGTTACTGAATCTGCAGATGATAATGCTAAAATTATTTTTGGTGCAGTTATAGATCCTACAATGAAAGATGAAATAAAGGTTACTGTTGTTGCTACTGGTTTTTCTGATGATCAACAAATTATTAAAACTAATTCATCATCTTCTACTTTTTTAGCCGGTGGTTCTATTTCTAAATCAGATATTTTTGTAGATAATGATAAGAATTCTGATGATAATGATTTTGATATTGA
>RZYO01000179.1 GCA_009930325.1 Spirochaetia bacterium
AAGTTTAACTTAAGCTGGAAAGGTGATGCAGATCTTCCTGCTGGTAAATATGTAAGTAACGTAAAAATTGAATACTCAATCCAATAGTAGATAAAACAATATATAAAAACCTCCTAAATACAAAGGTACCCAAACATAGGGTACCTTTTAATTTATTATAGTATATATATTTATTTAATTTCAAAATCTGCTGTATTAGTATTAATAAATTGTGAAAGGCTATTCAAACCACAATAAACCATATCTTCAACAGCCTGATCTGTATAAAAAGCAAAGTGATTTGTTAACACTACATTATCAAGAGATTTTAAGATTGAAATATGATCATTTACAAACCCTTTCAATCTGCAATCATTGTGAAAAATTCCTTTTTCACTTTCTAACACATCTAATCCTGCACCACCGATTTGTTTTGATTTAAGGCCATCAATCAAAGCTTGCGTATCAATTAATTCGCCTCTTGCAGTATTAATAATTTTCACACCTTTCTTCATTTTTGCTATACTATCTTTATTAATAATATGATAAGTACTATCAAAAAGTGGTGTATGAAGACTTATAATATCAGAATTTTCAAAAAGGTAATCTAAATCAACATAAGTGATATACTTTTTCATTTCTTCATTTTCATACAAATCATAGCCAATAATTTTACAGCCAAAACCACTATAATTTTTTATAACTGCTTGCCCTATTCTTCCAGTTCCAATAATTCCAACAGTCATATTTTTCATTTCTTGACCTTGTAAGCCTGGTAAAGAAAAATCATTTGCTACATTTCTCTTCAATCCGGTTAGTACTTTTCTATTTAGCATTAATGCAAGCATTATTGCAAAATCTGCAACACAATTAGGAGAATATTGAGCGTTACTAATTTTAATATTAAGTTCCTTAGCTGCTTCAACATCAATATTATTATAACCAGCACTTCTACTAGCTAGATATTTAACACCCAATTTTGATAGTGCTTCTAATACTTCTTTTGAACAATCACAATTCCCTAATACTGTTACACCAACACATCCTTTAGCCTGTTCAACAACTTCTAATGATAATTGATTCGCAACATGTTTAATTTCTAAATTTAGTTTATCTTCAAATAAATCAAAACTAGATCTTTCATCAGGGCGACTGGCAAATGCTGTAACTTTTATTGTTTCTTTCATTATTTCCCCCTATATTTCGACTGAATAATCATCAGCACTTAGAATCTTTAATCCTTTAAAGAAAATATTTTTAAATAAAAATCCCAATACTATAGGTAGTATAATAAACACAATAATTGTAATTATCCAATTACTTACACTAAAACCAACAATACCAAGATGATTTAATGGCCCAATTAATCCACTAATTCCAAATCCAGCGCTCATTGGAGTTCCAACAATACCTAAAATACCTGCTAAAATCCCTAGAATTGCAGCATTACAAATTAAAGGTAAAGTCATTTTTGGATTTTTTAAGAAATTTGCCATATGTAATTTAGGAGAACCTAATACTGATGCTAAAGATGTTCCCCATCCATTTTTCTCAAATCCTGCAATTGCAAGCCCAAACCCTGCAGCACAAATTCCTAAATTTGCAGCA
This sequence comes from Spirochaetia bacterium, assembly GCA_009930325.1. GTDB lineage: Bacteria > Spirochaetota > Spirochaetia > Sphaerochaetales > Sphaerochaetaceae > Pleomorphochaeta. Next base: position 1,588 of record RZYO01000179.1, read on the forward strand.
CCTGATCCAATTCCTGAAAGAGATATTGCAAGTGCTATACCTACAGTTGAAATTGGAGATATAATTATTACAGCAAAACTCATTGATATTAAGGCACCCATTAATATTGGTTGTAAGGTAGTACACCAAGCGATAAACTGGCCTACAGCTCCAGTAATCATAGAGACATACGGAAGAGTAAATAAACCAAAAATCCCACTTATTGCAATAGTTAAAGTTGGAACTAATATCATAGTATAACTTTTAAAACGATCTCCAAACCAAAGAAGAAGTAAAGCGGCAAAAGCAGCTGTTACACCTGCATTTATTACATCTCCAAGCCCCGCTAAAACCATTGATCCTTCGACCATTTTTATAGCACCACTACCAATCATTGTTGAAATAGCAAGAGAAACTGCATGAATTGGTTTCATCTTAAATTGACCTGCAATGCATAAACCCATTGCAAAAGCAGCAAACCTTGCAGCCATACCTGTAATTAATACTATTGCAGAAAGCCCTAAGGCTTTACTAATTTCTCCAAGAATTGCACTTGGAACAAGGGCAGCTACGATTCCAATACTCATACCCGTTAAAACTTTATTTGAAAATTCTTTTGCTTTCATATTAGCTCCTATAATGATAATTTTTTATCTATCTGGATAATAATCTATCTACATTTAGGTGTCAATATAAAATTAACTAAATAAATATAAATTTTGATAGTTTTTTGCAAATTAATATTACAAAATTCACATTATTTTCAGTATAATTTTAATATAATGCAAAAAAATATTATATAAATACTATTTTATGTATTTTTAATTCACTTTAAAAATTACTATTTTTTATTATAAAATTAAATTTTATCAATAATTTGATTTAAAATAGAAATAAAATTATAATTTTTTATCTATTTTTTCATATGTGGATAAAAAAAAATCATTAATAGCTAATTACTATTAATGATCAAATTAAGTTATATTATATATAAATTATTCTTCTTCTTTTTCTATTTGCTTAAGGTATTTATAAAGCGTTGGTTGAGCGATATCTAATACTTCGCATACTTTTGGAATTGCTTGCTTTACTTTAAAGACTCCTCTATTATAAAGCCTAATTAAAACTGCCATTTTTGCAGATTTAGATTCTAATTTATAAACATCAGCATGTTTAACTTCTTCTAAAATAATACTAGTCATTATCTCTTCTATATCAGCATTATCATTATTATCGCTAAATTCAATATTTTTCTTTTCTTTCACTGAAAACATATGTTGAATAAAAGGCTGAATATTAGCAAGAGCGGTTATATCTTGATTTATGCATATTACATATTGTAATTTTCCATCATCATCTCTAATCATTAAATTACTTGTTCTAATTAAAGTATTTGTTTCTGAGGTATTTAAAACACCAATTATTCTATTTGTATTATTATTTTCACATTTAGAATTTAATAATTTTAAAATTGATGTTGCATTAATATCTCCAATCTTACGATGAGAAATAGACTCTTCATTTATCCATTCAATGGCCCCATTTTTTGCATCATGAAGAAGTACTTCAGATGTTGGTCCTAGAATTTCACTAAAAAACTGACACATTATTATTAAATACTCTTTTGAAATCATAAATGCTATTATAATTATCAGAGTTATTGAAAGCAAGGCATTTTATAATAATTTTATTTATTAGCTTTACCGTTAATAATTTAAGTCCCTTAACCTTTTTCAACTTCTTTTATTGTTGCAGCAAAAATACTATTCAATAATCCTAATATTGCAGAAATTGTAAACAACATTTCAATACCTGCAAGCTGCCATATTAATCCTCCTAACAAAGCAATGATAATACTTATTAGATGATTAACAGAAATTCCAGTTGTAATTGTTTTACCAAATTCTTCTTGATTTGCTGATAATGCTTTACAATATACTAATGATGCCATACTACAAATAGAAAGAATTGAATCAAGTACATAGTTAATACTAACAACATAGAAAGCTACATTGTGTGAAAATAATCTATGGGCGAAACCATAAAAAAAGCAGACAATAATTAATAAAAGAGTATCCCCAATCATTACTTTCTTATAACCAACTTTATCTATTATTTTTCCAATAATTGGAGCAAAAATTATAGATAAGCCTGCTGTTATTGCAAATAATATTGCCATATATGAAGCACTAGCACCATAATTTAATACTAATACGAACGGGGCAAATGTTATAAATATTTGCTTTCTAGCACCATAAAAAAATGAAAGTATATAATATTTACCATATTTTTTATGAAAATATATTTTTGGCCCTACTTTTTCTTCTGATTGAAGTTTGGGAATCTTAGAGGTAAAAATATATGCAACAAAAGCTATCAACATTGCAATAAAATAAATTGCTTTATAACTTTTTGCACTATCTCTACCAAATCCTAATTTAGACAAAATTAAAAAGAGTATTGGTACTATTAAGAACCCTAAAATATTTCCCAAAGATCTAAAGCCTTGCATTATTCCAAGTGAATTACCATTCATATTTTCTTTTGACATTTCAACTGCTAAGCTTTGTCTAACTTGCATACTAATATGCTCTCCAAAACTATTCATTACTAAGAAAAAAATAACAACCCAAAGGTTTGTTCCCAAAAAGGTAAGTCCTAAAAATCCACACATTGAAATAATAATTGCTGTTTGATAATTCTTTTTATCACTTTGTTTATATAAATAAGCCAAAATAAAGATTAAAAATAACCCAGGAAGTTCTCTAAAAAACTCAACAACACCTAATTGTATTCTTGAAATTCTAATAATATCAGCAAGATAATTATTCATCAAAGCTCTTGCTATACTATTTGTTATTCCAAAAAATAGCACAGATAAAAGAAAAGGCATTACATTATAATTCAGTTGAAAGGAATCTTTAATTCCAATTTTTTTAGATTTATTAATTTTTGACATATTTATTCCCAGATTTTAAATTCCTGACTTTATGACTTACAATGCTTAAAAACAGCCTAAAGCTGCATTTTGAATCTTAAATTGCAAGTTTAAGCTGTTTTTGCTTTGAAAAATTTAT
>RZYO01000180.1 GCA_009930325.1 Spirochaetia bacterium
ATGCTTTTTGCTTCTTTTCTTTGTTTGTCATAGTTAAATTATAATTGATAGAATTTCGCTTGTAAAGTAAAATCACTTTTATTTACGAAATAAGCCTTTAGATAAAACTAATAGTTTAAATATTTTAGACTTAATTTCAAAGTTAAACGAAACAAAAAATCTAACATGCATTTATTCATCCCATGACAAACTAGTGCTAGATCACGTAAAAAGAATCATAAGATTAGAGGATGGGCGCTTATGTTAAAATTAGCTTTTAGAGGGGTAACCCGATATAAAAAAAGAACAATTATAACAGCCTTTGCTATAGGTATTGCAATTGTTTTTTCAATTTTCATGAAGTCCTTATTAACTGGGGTAGCCATAGATTCAGATAAAAATCTTATTTGGAATGACACATCAAGTGCAAAAATATATGCTCCAGGTTATTTTATTGATAGAGCATACTTACCCATAGATAAGTTAATATCAAAAGAGCAAAGCCTATCTTTAGAAAAAGTACTTAGTGAAAATAATTACACAAATTACACTAAAGAATTTGTTTCTGAGAGTGAAATAATGTTCTATGAGGACCCTTATCCTACCTCAGGTTCTCTCTCAGTTACATTAAAAGCCCTTGATAGTTCTCATTCAAATGCTTATAAATTCAGTGATGCTACAATAAAAGGACAATGGCTATCAAACAAAGTTGAAGGTGTTGTTATTGGATCTAAATTAGCTGCTGATATAAATGCTGATGTTGGATATTACCTAACAGTTCAAACAAAAGGAAAAGGAGGCTTTATTGAAGCCTTTGATATTCCTATTATTGGAATTATTGGAACAGGAGATCCAGTTGTAGATTCATCAACAATCTTCTTCGATATTAATACCATTAATGATTATTTAGAATTAGATGGATCTGCTACAAATTATTCTGTTTCATATTCAATGAATATATCAAAAGTAAAAGATATTACTGATTCTGAAACATTAAATTTAAATACAATATTAAAACCTTTAAATTTGGAAGCATATTCTTGGAAAGAAATTGCTAATGATATTTTGCAACTTCAGTCTTCAAAAAGTGGTTTTTCAAATATTTTCTTATTCTTCACTTTTTTCATAGCAATTGTTGGAATTAGTAATACGATGTTAATGGCTATAAGTGAAAGAAAAAACGAAATAGCAATGCTAAAAACCTTAGGCTATACTAATAAATACATTATTAGGTTATTTACGTTGGAAGGAACTATAATTGGATTATTAGGCGTCACAATAGGGACAATAATAGGAACAATTATATCCTTGTATTATCAAAAATATGGAATTGATTTCTCGGCTCTTCTTACTCAAACAGATTCAATTGGATATAGAATAAGTTCCGTAATGCATGCATTCGTAAACCCTGTACAAATATTACAAATAATTATTTTAGGTTTATTTGTTTCTATGTTAGCTGCATATTTTGCAGTTAGAAGAACTGGAAGAGGCCAAATTGCCGAAATGTTTAGGAGACTTTAATGTTTAAATTAGCTTGGAAAAATATTTTTAGAAATAAAAGAAGATCATTACTATCAGCAAGTGCAATATTTATAGCAGTAATATTTATCTGTTCAATGTTGTCTCTTTACGAAGCAATGATTAAAGACATGAAAGACAATGCAATAAACCATCAATTAGGGAATATTAATATTAAAACAAAAAAATATGTAGAAAATGAAAGAATACTCCCTCTTCAATTTTACATACCTAATGTAAACGAAAAGATAGAAAAAATAAATTCAATTGATGGCGTAATTAATTCAACACCTGTTACAAAAGTTCCAGCAATGACCTTTTTAGGAGATGAAAGTTATAATGTAATTATATATGGAGTTGATTTTAATACTTCAAGATTTTTTGATGCTGGAATTTTAAATGAAGGCAAATTCCCCACAACGGATAAAGAAGTTCTAATAAGTTCAAAACTAGCAGATGAAATGAATATTAGAATTGGAGATGCATTCACATTTTTAACAAAAACTGCAATTGGGGGTTCTAATGCATTAGGGGTTGTTGTTTCTGGTATTTACTCTTCGAACGATATGGATATGAATAATTTAAACTTCTTTATATCAAACAACCAATTAAGTAAAACATTAAGAATGGTAAATGGATCTACTGAAATTTTAATTTATACTAATTCCAATATTGCAACAGACCAAATAAAAAATGCCCTTAATGATGATACATTAGAAATTACAGCTTGGAGTGAAAACTCATTAATAGGCCAACTCTTAGATTTAATTGTAGTAATTTATGGTTTTATTCAAGTTCTATTTTTACTATTTGCATCAACTATCATATTAAATACAACAATGATGAGTATTATTGAAAGAAAACGAGAAATTGCAACTTTAGTTGCCTTAGGATATGACTCTCATTGGATTAGAAGGTTATTCTTATTTGAAACAGCTCTAATTACTTTTTTAGCAAGTTTTCTAGGATCAATAGTTGGAGCAATTATAATATCAATTTTAAAAAGAACTGGTCTTGATATGTTAAAACTTGGTGGTGGTAGTGTATCCGGATTCTCAATGAGTTCTTTTGTTTATCCTTTCTTACCTTTTAAAAACTTTGTCTTTATTATCATTCTTGCAGTAATTATTAGTACATTAACCTGCTTCTTCCCTACAAAAAGAGTATTAAAAATTGAACCTGCAAAAGCATTACATGATGAAACATAGGAGTTTAATATTATGAATAAAAAAATCACATTACTATTATTAATATTATTGATTTCAGTAAATCTTTTCTCAGCTGATATTAATTCAATAATTAAAAATTATGACAAAAACTCAGTAATAGACACATCAATTATTGATAGTACTATTATTATAAAAGATTCTCTTGGAACTTCCACTCAAAAAGTTTTAGTATATTCAAGAAAAAATGGTGATACTTTAATTGAAATCACAGAAGGCCCTGATCAAGGACAAAAAGTCCTTAGAGTAAATTCTTCTATCTTCTTATATTACCCAGAAGCTAATCAAATAATTAGATTGCAAGGAGCTGCATTAAAAGATTCTTTTATGGGATCAGATTTTTCCTATGAAGATTTATCAGGAGATGATTCAATTATAAACAACTATAATGCGACATTATTAAAAGAAAATAATGACACCTATGAAGTTGAATTAATAGCAAAATCAAGAAAACAACCTTATCAAAAACAAATTTTAACAATTGATAAAAATACTTATGTTTGTACAGAAGCAACTCTTATGAGTGCTAGTGGAAAAGCTCTTAGAAAAATGACTTCATCGGATATAAGAAAGGTTGGAGATAAATATATTGCATTTAAAGTAGAAATGATTGATTTATTAAAAAATCAAGGCTCTACAAAAATGATTTTAAATTCTATTGATATAAAATCTCCAATTGATAACGAACTATTTTCAACAGATAATTTATCATGGTAGGAAAAAATATGAAAAAAATATTTTTATTAACACTTTCCTTTTTAATCATGGGCTTTGCTTTTGCTAGCCCAAATATTCAAGGAGATTTTTCTCTTAATGGAAATATTAACTTTGATAATAATTTTGAGACGACGTTAACAAATGATGCTACTTTAAATTTATTTTTATTATCAAAATCTAATAATGTTAAATACACAATAAAAAACAATATTAAAATTGATTCTAATGAAGATATATCAAATGAAATAGAGCAAGCTTATCTACAGTTTCGAATACCTTATAAAGATAATTATTTAACATTTAATATGGGAAAAACACCTTTAGATATTGGTGGAGATTGGGTATATAATAGTGGAACTCCTTTCACAAATAATCCTTGGATTGCTTCAATTAAAACAAAATTATATCAAAGAGAAGATTTTAGTAGTTTAAATTTAGAGTTTATTGCAAAGCTTCCGATTCAAGATGTTGATAAAAAAATAGGTGCAAGATTTACATATGATGTAAATAATAAATATTTTGGCACATTTGAAACCACTTTTTTAACTGATAAAACAGAATCTATTTTATGTGGAGGTTTTAATGGTACACTATTTTTTGATTATGGAATTTATGGTAAAACAGACTTACAAAACATTAATAATTTTGAAATGTCTTTATATTTATTAAAAATTACTTCAGTATCTATCTTTAAATTTGAGATGGCTTATTTTAACGTGTATAATTCATTAAATATATTACCTACAGTAGCATATAATATTAATTCTAAGGCAACATTATCCTTTGGCTTAAATACTAAAATAGCAACAAATAACTATTCAATAGAGTTAACACCTCTTTCAATATTCAGTTATAACATAGTTCAAGGGTTAGATTTCCAAACTCAATATTCATATTCAAAAGATACAAATAATAATATAACAATGACGATTACACATAAATTCTAGTTTTTACTAATAGGAATAATCAAATGTTAAAGATTTGTAAAATATATTAATTATCATTTATTTTTAATAAATTTGTTAGCCATATGACTATAATCATACTATAATTATTATTACTTGAATGTACAATTGAAGTGCAACAAGGGTTAGAAAGGTAAAAATGGCTCATATTGAAACAAGGTGTATAATAGAGATTGCAAGATCCTAAAAATACA
>RZYO01000047.1 GCA_009930325.1 Spirochaetia bacterium
AAATATAAAACTAAACGTGAAGCAGAAGAAAGATTACGACAAGTTCAATTCTTTAAACATAAAAATAAAGCATTATTCCTATTTTTATTTTTATTCAGTTTATCTTTTGTATTAGGTGCAGTTAATTTTGATGAGGATTATGGAACTTATGGTGGTTATGAATTTACTTCAATATTTCCAATTTGGTTAGGTGGTGGTGGAACTTCTAATTATAATTTGATAGAGAATGAAGCATCAATAATTAATGCTTATGCGTTATTAGAAACATATAATGAAATTCCACATAATTTAATTGAAGATATTAATTTTAAAGGTATAGATGGTTCTGATGTTTCTAATGATATTAAATCGTTAAGGTTTGAATTAGGAACATATCAAAATGTAACAAAAACAAATTATTCTAAACCAATATATTCAGAAGAAGAAGTTTGTGATGAGATACAATTAAACGAAACAAATCAAACTAATACTACTAATTGTTATTATCCAATAATAGATTATGAAACTTATGAAGAAGAAGAATTAGTATGGAGTGAATATAACGGAGATAAGGTTCAAGGTTATGCACAATTAAAAATAATAGCCGAACGAAATCCAAACAAAAAAGTGGATTGGATTATTACTTTTAGAGGGAAAGAATTAAGCGAGTGGGCTTGGTGGGACGGAGATTGGAAATTTAAAAGGGAGATAAAAGTTAAGGAAAACTCCGGGAGTGCTTTGAGCAATTATTCAACTTTATTTTATATTCCTTATGATTCAGATATGCAAGCGGACTTTGATGATTTGAGATTTGTTGATTCCGCAGAAACAACCGAGATTGGATATTGGATTGAGAATAAAACAGATTCAAATTTTGCTTATGTTTGGGTTAAAGTCCCAAACTTAACAGCGTCAATCAACAGCACAATTTATCTGTATTATGGAAACTCCGGAGCAAGTTCAAATTCAAATAAATCAAATACATTCTTATTTGTTGATGAGGGTAATGTTTTTACAAGTTGGACAAAAGTAGGAACAACATCACAACAAGTAACAACACAAGGAAATCCACAACCCGCATATGAAGTATATCACGGGGGGAGTGATTATCAAGCTATGACAGATTGGATTTATAAAGATATTGGAATTATTCAACAAAATGTAATTATTAATTTTGAGATTAATAGAACTCATATGACAAATTTCTTTTTTGGAGTAAATTCCTTAGGAAATGGACAAATGATAAGAAGTTTTACAAACCCAGAATCATATAAAACTAATAATTGGACAAGTTGGACAACAACAAAAATATCTAATACTAGTATAACTATTCCAATTAATCAATATAATAAATTTTCAATATTGATAAATTCAACACATTATAGGTTATATATTGATTTACCAACAACTAATGTAAATTCTAGCCCTACAATAGCAAAAACCCTAGTTGGAAGTTCAAATTTAGAAAGGACAGACGGAACATACATCGGATTTAATTCGGATATTATAAAACGTTATAATTATTTAGATAATATTTTAATAAGAACTTATACAAGTTCAGAGCCAACATACACAATAGGTGCAGAACAACAAAGCGCAGGAACAATATCTGTTAATTATGTAACACCCCCAACACCAGAAAATAATAGTAATTTATCTGTTAATTATATTCCAGTTGAAGTTGATGTTAATTATACAAACGCAACATTAGATAATATAACTTATAATTTCTATAAAGATGGAGTTTTGAATGCAAGTTATTTTTATAACAATGAAACATTATTTGTAAATCATACAGGATGTACCTGTGCTAATTGGGAATTTAATGTAACGGCTTGTTATAAAGAAACTATTGGAGATACTTATAATTGTGTATCAACAGAAACAAGACAAGTTACAATAGATATTTTACCACCAGAAATTAATATCACAAGTCCATTAATACATTATAATTATTTGATTGATAATCAAACATTAGATTTAAATTTTACAGTAATAGATGCATCAGACCATTTAGATAGTTGTTGGTATAGTTATCCGGCTGAAAATACATTAATGGATACATCAATTGGTCCAATATCAGATAATATATCAATTGAAGTTAATAATGGTGTTTATGTAACAGTACTTCCTGGAGGATTTATTCCAATTACCGAAGTTTTTGATTTAGGGTATTGTAATAATCTTATTATTGTGGCAGATAATACTTATGTTTTAGATTGTGATGGAATCCAAACGGATACTAATGTTTTTAATGGAGATTTTGGTGCTACCATTCAAATATACAATTATAGTATATTTAATATAAATTGTTCAGAGAATACAACATTTCAATATATAACTGGTAAAAATAATTTAACTTTATATGCTAACGATACTTTTGGGAATGAAGATAATTCAACAGTTACATTTTATCCAGATGTTGCTATTTATGGATTTACTTTTGATGATGTTGCTTATTCAACAAAATATAATACATTTAATTCTTCCATGTTAGTTAATACTACAAATGTTAATGATGTTGGTTTGAAATTAGTGTATAATGGAACAAATTATTATTATACAAGAACAGCAAATGGATCATTATATACCTTTGAAGTAAATGCATTAGATTCAACACAAGAAAATGTTAATATTACATTCTTTAATAATTTAACAATATATAAAACTGGTAATACAACTACATACCAATTAGATAATGAAACACAAGAACTTGATACAATATTTTTTGGACAATGTAATGCAACATATGATGTTAATGCATTAAATTTAACAGTATATACAGAAGGGACAACTGATTTATTAACTGCATCAATAGAAATGTCTGGAACATATTATATTGATGGAGATGGAACAGAATATCAAACAATGACTTTTGAAGATACAAATGAGAATCAGTCAAACTTTTATTATTGTATTTATCCAGGAGAAGAAAATATGAGTTTTACAGGAATTACTTATTATTCAAGAACTGATTCTGATAGCAGAGATTATTTATTTAATAATTTTTCATTATCAAATGAATCACAAAATATTGATTTATTTTTATTAGAAACAAATGTTTCTGATATTGTAACAATTACAGTTATTGATAATTATAAAAATTATGTACAAGATGCAATAATATATGTTCAGAGATGGATAGTGAGTACAAATACATTTGAAACAGTTGCTATTATAACAACAAACGAACAAGGTCAAGCATTCGCTAATTTACAATTATATAATGTTTATTATAGATTTGTTGTTTATCAGGATGGAGAAATAGTAAAGACAACATCTGCACAAAAATTATCAAGCACTTCTTTACAGATTGAAATAAGTGTAAGCAGAAATAGCGATTATCTTCCATTTGAAGATATTGCAAAAACTTTGACATTTAATAATGAAACAAATGTTGTTTCGTTTTCATTTGTTGATTCATCTGGTGCATTAGCAAGTGGATGTTTAAAAGTTTATAATTCGACAGCTTATGGTTTAAGATTATTATCAAGCGAATGTTCAACATCAGTTTCTTCGACATTAAGTTATTTAGCAACAGATAACTCAACAACTTATGTTGCAAAAGGAATCTTAACATTAGATGATAATTATAATTCAGTAAAATCAACAGATATTTTAACTTTTAAAATAGGAGATAATCCTTATAATTCAACATATGAGGGTACTGGTTATGTTGTTACTATATTATTAATTGGAACATTATTAGTTGCAGGAATAGCAATGGGTAGTGTTGTAATATCATTAGTTGGTGCTGGTATTGGATTATTCTTTGTTAATTATATTGGATGGGTAAATATACCACCAGCTGTATTATATCCACTATTAACATTATTTTTAGTAGTAATTGTATTAGATGGGGTGAGAAAAAGATGAGAGCTAATACTTCATTAACAAGTGTATTGATATCAGTATTATTTGGAATGATGGCTTTAATGTTGGCATTTAATAGTTATTCTGGAATAATAACATATAATGATGGAACTGTTGGATCAGATATAACAGATTTCTCACAAGATATGCTTAATGCATCATATTCGTTTAATGAAACGACTGGGGAATTTACACAAGCAGCAGATAATCCAGAAGAATCTAATATATTTACAAAGTTTGCAGATTTTGGTGATAATGTAATTTCATATGTAACGATTGGTTGGAATGCTATTGATACATTCGGACAAATGGGTGATAATTTTAGAAATGGAATAAATGCAATAGGAAATAATGTAACATGGTTGGATGCAACACTATTTGCTACAATGACAGCTGCAATAGTTGTATGGATTGCATTCGCTATAATAAATGCTAAAAAATCAACAGGAGGTATTTCATAATGACAGAAATGTTTAATGCAACAACTTATGGAAATGGGTTTGAGGGTTTTGTTAATTGGACAAACCTTATTGCGAATGGTTGGATGATTAGTATATTTATTTTAGCTGTTTCTGCTGTTGGTTATATTGTTGGGAAAAAGCAAGGTATGTCTTCATCTTCTGCATTAGTAATGGCTGGAATATTAATTGTTATATTAACACCATTATTCCAATTATTCACAGTTGTTAATGGACAGATAATAATTGCTGGATTAATAATGGTTGGATTAGGAGTAGGAGGTTATTTCATTGGCAGATAAAATTAATAAAGACAATATGAAAGCAATTATTGGTCTTGTTGTTAAATGTAATAAGTGTGGTCATGTTTGGATACCGATGAGTCCAACAATACCAAATTATTGTCCGAGATGCAAGAGTAGGAATTGGTATAGTTAATATTATATTTAAACTTTTCGCGTATATTAATAATATACTTATAAAATTATTATATTCTTTTTAACAAACAGGTTTAACTAAATTATAGGAAAATATGAAAATGTTAAACTTACAAGGTTTCATCATAACAGTTGTTGTTGTTGGAGTCACATTGGTAGTTGGGATCTATATAGCATCTGAGATATCATCTCAAATGACAGCAGATTCTGCTGAATATAATGCATCTACTGACTTAGTTACTGCATTAAGCAACGGTACTGGTTGGATTGCAATTCTTGTTGTAGTTGGATTCGCAACAATAATCTTGGCATTATTGTCTAGTGGATTGTCTAGCGCAGCAAGTGGATCAAGTCCAGTTTATTAAATTGTTAAAAAAATAAGAAGATAACAAGTGAGCTACGAGAGAAAACTGTTATCTTCTTATTTACAATTTTTTTTATTTTTTTAGAATTTTAAGGGGTTACAAACATAAAGGCAAGTTTTTTTCCTATGCTTAAAACCTTTCTATTCAAGAGTTTTTTCGCAAGTTAATGCATTTATTTCGCCTAATTGGACGAAATAGTCATTATTTGCATTTAATGCAGAATCAGGTATCATGTTGCATAAACATGTCTTTCCATTAATATAACCACACATATAACAATGATAATAATCTCCATAATCTTCTCTTAAATCATTATCTTTCTGAATTACTGATAAAGTAAATATTGCAAGTGTTAAAAAAATACCAATGATGAAAAATAAAATTATTAATTGAATTTTCTTAACATATTTTTTATGATTTATTTCTTGGATTGTATAACTCATTAATAACTTTTCATCTTCTGAAAAATTTCCAGTTAATCCACTTATCATTTTTTTTCTTTTGCTTTTAGAGTTTTAATTAGATCATCAATTTCTGCTTTAACATTTGTTGATGTATCATAATATCCTTGTGATTCTGGATGTCCATCATATGCTTTCATATGATCAAGAATTTTCTTTTCGTTGCTTTTGATAGTTACAATTAACCAAACACTAATCACGATTAAAAATAATTTATTAATTGCAGCAGTAATTGTTGTAAATGTTAATATTAAATCAACAACTCTCCAAACAATAACTAATGCAACAAACCAGAATAAATATTTATTCATTTTTAATCTCATAACCAAAGATTTGTATGGAGATGATTTTACTTCTTGATAATTCTTTCTTATATTTTTGAAATTATTTAATATACTCATTTTAAACCACACATTTGATTTAATAAATCACCCATTCGACTTCCAGGATTAGAACGAACTTGTTGAGGTGCTTGTCTTGGATATTCAGTATATACTTGTTGCACTCCTTGATTTAAAATAGGCATTCGTTTTGATTCAAAGAAAATCTTATTATCTTCTGCAACAAATATTCCCTCATTGTTATTTCTAATTAATTCTAATGCATCTGTTGGTGTCATTTGTTTTCCTATTTCAATTCTCATCTTTTCATTTTCACAGATTTAATTTTAACTTTTGTTGGAGTTGTTTTATCTTTCTTCTTTTTGGTTAAACTATAAATCATCTCTAATTCCTCAGAAGAAATTTGTTCAACATCATAAAAATCCGATTTCAAATATTTGTTATACATATCTTCAACTCTTTTTACAAATCCATCTTTATCACTTTCATAATCTTTAATTTCATGTTCATCTAATTCCCATTTGATCCATGCTTTGCTTTCTGGCTTTAATGATCTCTCAAAATAAACATGATTATCCAAATCTAAAACCATTACTTTCAATACTGGTAATCTAATATATGGTTGTCTTGTTTTTTTAAGAAGTGTTAATGTCCTTAACATTGATGGATGAATATAATCATCATCTTTTATCATTTCTTTTATTTTTAATACTGAGATGTCTGGTCTTTCACCATCTCTTAATTGTATTTTAAATTTTATAGGATTCATGTTCCATCTCCTTTCTAAAAATAGAAATGACATAATCTCTTAATTTTAATTTCTTCTTTATAGCTTGTGTTTTTAGAAATATTTGGACATCATCTGGTAATTTTACATTAAGATTAATCATAAAAATAACTATTTAAATAACTATTTAAACTTTTTTATTATTATTTGCCAAAATATTTTATTCTCAATTCTTGGATTTTAGAAGATCCTTTTTTTAATCTTAATATTAAAAGAACTAATTCTAAAATTATTATTAATGGGAAAAATAAGGCATATACCAAAACGAAACCTTGTTGTACTGGAATATATATATCTAATGCAAATGGAGATGTAAATAATGCAAACAAATCAAAAATAACAAATATGGAAATTGAAATCATAAAATATAATAGGTAATTTAATATTAAAGAGGTTTTAACAGATGGCTTGTATTCATTATATATTTCTTTTCTTTCTTCTTGGTACTTGTTTCTTATCTTTTCAGGAGAATTAAAATATTTTTTACTCTGTTCAAATGTAGGTTGTACCATAAAAAATATAAATAATCCTACTATTTAAACTTAATCTTTTATAATAAAGATTAAAAAAACATACATTTATATGCGATTTTACCCTATAAATTTAAGAAAAATTTAATCTTTAAGAGGTAAAATGGAAACATCACATATTCACAACTATAAGAAAGAGGGAAATTATTATGTTTGTAATTGTGGTAAAAGGATATTAGCTTTTGAAAATAACATTGCAACAAGAAGTGATGGAAAGAAATATACAAAGAAATCTAATGTTAATAGATTTCTATTCCCAGAAGAATTAATGAAATTAGAAGATGCGCTTAAACCAAGAGCCAAACATTGTTTCAAGTGTTTGTTCTATACAGGCGCAAGAATAAACGAAATTAGGTTTGTTAATTTAAGGGATGATTTTATTTATAATCAGAATGGGAGAAGCAGATTAATAATAAGACATACAAAAACAAAAGCGCGTAAAGGAGATTTCATGGGTGGTAAAACAAGAGACATCCCATTATCAAAACAATTCGCAAAGTATCTTTACTCTTATTTAAAGGATCATCCAGATGGGAAAATAAACTTCTTAACTACTGCTGGATTCAATACTATGCTTAAACAAACAGCAGATAATATTGGGATTAAAGATCCACAAGACTTGTCTGCACACTCTTTAAGGAAAACTTTTGAGGTTTGGTTAATGAGTTTAGGTGTTGATTCTTTGCCTTTAACTGCGCATCTAGGACATGATATTGCTACGGCTGCAAGTCATTATGTTAGTCCTGACATATTTAGTTGGGAAGATAAACGACAGATGCGTATTATATTAGGAGATATTTATTTATCTTAAAACAATAAAAAAAAATTATTTTTTAGTTAAAAAATATAGAAAAAAGTGTTTTTTTTTGTCACCCATTGGGAACATATTTTCGGTTGAATGCCCAGAAATCAATTTTTTATTAAAAGTTCGCACAATCTATATTGTGCGAACTTTTCGTTCGCTTTATGTATTTAAGAACGGAACTTGGGAAAAGTTTAAATAGCTATTTAAATATTTATTTTAAATGGTGGAAATTGATGATAACGAACTGGATGATTGGGGATTAACAGCAGAAGAGATTGAAGAGTTTGAAGCAATGCAGGGGATGGAGGGAGAGTATTCCAAGAAGTCTGATTTCTCAAAAGCATTGTTATCTATGACTTGTACTCAAAAAGTTTTTGATTTAAGAGCAAGAGAAATGAAAAAAGGGTATTATAATTATAAATATCTTCCAGATGGTAATGAATTAAAGATGTGGGTGCCAGATACAAGGAAAGAATATATTTCATCAGTTAAAGCATTAAATATATTATTAGTGCCAGAAGTTTCTAATTATAAGGATAATGCAATGAAGATTGCAGAACTTAAAAAGCAAGAAGATGCCATCTATAAGGTTTTTGCATATGATGAGATATATTTAGATTCAAATGGTGATGCTGTAAGAACTGGTGTAAGTTTTATGCCAGAGAATGATACAGAATTATTAATTGATACTGGAAATGGATATGTTAAGAATGTTGGCGCATGGGATTTAAAATTAGAACATTATTGGAATAAACTTGTTGATATATATGATCAAATTTTTGAACAATTATCTATTGTTATGCATTCTTGTAATTATTTTAAAGGTAAAATAAGAGTAGGTTAAAAATGACAAGAACAAAAATTGGAGATGATGAGGGATATTTAGTATTGAAACATATTTTGAGAATTTTAAGAATTGGTAAATTTCCTTTAATAAAAGTTATAGGTCATCCAGGAACTGGTAAATCTGGTGTATGTATTCGTTTGGGTGAATTGTTAAATAAAAGATTACATAATTCTGAAAAAATGCCTGTTGATGATATTGTTGATAATTTAGAAGATTTAATCAAATTAGTTATTGAAACAAAAAAAGAAGATAGAAAAGTTGTAATTATTGAAGAGATGAGTACATTGTTTAATAATAGAAGATTCATGCAAACTGAAAACATAACGGCTAATAGTTTATTTGATACAATGAGGAAAAAGGGAATGATTGTAATAGGTAATTATCCAATAACAAAAACTGTTGATTCTCATATTGAAAAATCATTTAATTGTGAAGTTGAAGCATTAAGATTAGATAAAACCAATAAAGAGTATTTTGTAAAAGCTAAAATACTACAAACTAATCCAGGAACTGGTAAAACATATTCACATTTCTTTACAGATGATGAGGGTCGTGATTTTATGTATTTTAGATTTAAATGGTGTAATAAAAAGACATTTGAGGAATATGACTTAAATAAAGATAGATTCATGAAAGAAACATACGAACTTATGCTTTTAAAGAATCAAAAGAAAAAGATGCAAATTGAAAAGCTAAAAGAAGAAATACAAAATGGTGGTAAAGATTATAGAAAACCATTAACAGATAGACAAAAAGAAATTATGGGATATATAGGTCAAGGATTAAAATATCCAGAAATCATGGAAAAATGTGGAATTAAAGCAGCAAGTACAATCTCAACAACAAAAGATAATGTATTTAAAAAAGGATATACTCTTGCAGAATTTAAGTCAGACGAACAATTAACATCCGAAATGAATAGTCTGTAACTACTCTTATGTTACAAAACATAAGTTTAAATACTATTTATTCTTGATTCAATTATGGAAAGAGAAAAGGTAATATCAATAGAACAAATAAAAGAGTTTTCTGAGTTGGGTTTTACTATTGGTTATTTGAATAAAAAGATTTCTCAATTAAATAAAATTAATGTTAAAGATGAGTAAAGAAAAACCTATAAAATTTGATGAATGGTTACAATATAATGATGAATGGGATTATGATTGTTGTCTTCCAGAAGATTGGGATAAAGTTAAAATGATTTATGAAACTAAAAATTATTACTACTATTTAGCTTATGATAATTATGATAAAGAAGAAAGTTGTTTATATAGAAACAAAAAAGAAAACGTTGGCGATGAAGATGAAGATATTATTACATTGAATGGAGTTAAATATAAGAGGATTGAAGATGAGTGAATTAAAAACTTTAAAAGATTTAGAAGAAGCAGAAAATAATAGTAAAAAAAGTTTTCGAGATTTGGGATATTTAGACGCATTAAAAGATTTAAAACAAGAGGCGATTAAGTGGGCAAAAGAATGCACATATAAAGCTAATCAAAAATTTTCAGATGATTTAGATATAAGATTTTGGACAGCAAAAAGAGTTGGTTTAATGGAATTTTTTAATATAACAGAAGAGGATTTAGAAGATGAGTGAAAAATATTATAAAAACTACACAAAATGCAAGAAATGTGGAATTGAGTATGGTTATGATACAAAAGAAGATAATGGATATTGTCCTTTCTGTGATCAACGAAAAAATAATTTTAAATCGAGGTTCAAAAATGAATAAAGAATTTAATTTGAGTGAAAGGATAAATACTTATGAATGGGACGATGATGGAACATCTTGTGAAGATGTTATTCCTGTTGAAGATATTAAAGTATTTATTAAACTTTTAAAAGAGTTAGCAAATGGATATGATTTAGAATATGATGAACATAGAATTGCATTTTATAAAGAAATAGATAAATTAGCAGGAAAAGAATTAATATGAGTGAAGAATCATTATATTTAGAATCAATGAGGAAGGAAAAGAATGACAGAAAAATATTATAAAAAGTATACAAAATGTAAGAAATGTGGAATTGAATATGGTTATGATACAAAAGAAGATAATGGATATTGTCCATTTTGTTCTTTAGAAATTAAAAAATATAAACCGAGATTCAAAAAATGATACTCACAGAACTAAAACAAAGGCATAATGAAAAAAGTATCCTCTTTATTCACACACCTCGAAGTTATGCGAGAAATCCGATTAGTGGTTAAGGTATAATTAACTCTCTTTTCAAGACTATAAGGCGGAATTATATAAGGAACATCGGAAAAACTTATATAATAATGATACCTTGTTCTGTGATGGAAACAGAGTGCATGTATTATGAAAGATATACACATTCATGTACACATAAAGATCATAATTCTAAAAAACATAAAAAAACAATTTGTCCATATAAAAATAAAGAAAAATGTCCATATTCTAATTAACTACTTTAAAATTAAAATAAATATTTAAATAGTAAAAGGTTTTATGTTTGTTATGGAACGAAACGATTACGAGATTTTTAAGAACAAAAAAGTTATTATAGAATTAAGAAGTGGGTATAGATATACAGGATTTGTTCAAAGTGTTAATGATTTTGGAATAATAGTTTTAGATAAATTTAATAAAAATATTTCTGTTTCTTTTGATAATATTATAAGAATTGAAGAGGTGGGAGAATGAAGTTTGCAATAAAGGATAATCAGAGGATTTTAGCAAATCCATTGATTAAAGATGCGATCTGTCCTTTATGTAAAAATCCAGTAATTTCAAAATGTGGCGAAATAAAAATATGGCATTGGTCACATAAAAATAATAAAGAATGTGATTCTTTTTCAGAAGGAGAAACAAATTGGCATTTAGAATGGAAAAGACATTTCCCAGAAGAATGTCAAGAAGTTATTATAGGCGAACATAGAGCTGATGTAAAAATCAAAGATATTGTTATTGAATTTCAAAATAGTCCATTATCAAAAGAAGATATAGAAGAAAGAGAATCTTTTTATGGAAAAATGAAATGGGTATTAAATGGAGAAACTATTGGAAGTAATATTAATTTATTTCAATATGAAGGATTTTATAAATTTAAATGGAAATGGTTTCCTCAATCTTGGTACTATTCAAAACAACCAATATATATTGATTTATCTTATTTAAAGTCAAAATTGGCATTACAAATTGAATCTTATAATCAAGGAGAAAGGCATTATTCTACATATTCAACAGTTAATTATGAATGGATGGATGATTATGGAAATATTCATGAAGGAGAATATCCACATTATGAAACTCATTCAGTTGAAGATACTAAGGATGAAATTGATAATCTTGAAAAGAGATATTCAGAAATATCTAATAAAGAACTATTTCTAATAAAGAAACTTTCAAATAATGGCACTGGATGGGGAAAATTAATATCTAAAACAAATTTTTTAAAGGAGTGTGAATATGGATATTACAGAAATTAATAATAGATTATCTGAATTATTAGAATTATCTCCATTGGAAGTGGAGGAGGGTATTGAAAATCTTGCTAATGATACAAATAAATCAAAAACTATTTTAAAAAGACAATTCGAAACTATTCAAAAGAAAAATAGATTAGTAAAAGAAGAAGAAACAAAAAATTTTCCAACAGATAATTTAGAAAATAAAATAGGCAAAGCATTTGATAAAAAAGCATTAATCGAAAACATTTTAGAATTACAACCATGTTTTTATGATAAATCTAGAAATTGGTGGTTATGGAATTGGAGTGATTATAAATGGGAAAGAACTGATGAAACAGATATCTTAAATGCATTAGATAAACAAGCAACAATTAATACAATAAATTCAAAAGAAAAGAATGAATTATTGGAGGCATTAAAACAAGTTTCAAGAGATAAAAAACCAATAGATATAAAGAAAACGTGGATTCAATTCAAAAGACAAATAATAGATATTGAAAGTGGAGATAAAATAAAAGCATCTCCAAATTATTTTGTAACAAATCCTATTCCTTGGGAATTACATGAAGATAATTTTTATGAAACACCAATGATGGATAAAATATTTAGCGAATGGGTTGGAGAAGAAAATGTTCAAAAACTTTATGAAATATTAGCTTATTGTTTAATTCCAGATTATCCTATTCATAGAATTTTTTGTTTTATTGGTGCAGGTATGAATGGAAAGAGTTGTTATCTTAATTTATTAAGAAAATTTATCGGTGGAGATAATTGCTGTGCAACAGATTTAGATATTTTATTAAATAGTAGATTTGAGATATCAAGATTACATAAAAAATTAGTTTGCCAAATGGGTGAAACTAATTTTAGCGAAATGAATAAAACTTCTATATTAAAAAAATTAAGTGGTGGAGATTTGATTGGATTTGAATATAAAAATAAAGATCCATTTGAAGATTATAATTATGCAAAAATAATAATTGCAACAAATAATCTTCCAACAACTACTGATAAAACTATTGGATTTTATAGAAGATGGATGATTATTGATTTTCCAAATCAATTTTCAGAGAAAAAAGATATATTAGATGATATTCCAGAAGAAGAATATAAATCATTAGCGATAAAATGCACATTTATTTTACGAGATTTACTGAAAGAAAGAAAATTTACAAATGAAGGAAATATTGAAGAAAGAATGAAAAGGTATGAAGATCATTCAAATCCATTAGATAAATTCATAAAAGAAAATACAGAAGAAGACGCAGATGGATTTATTTGGAAGTTTGAATTTATTGAAAAATTAAACGCATGGTGTAAAGATAATCGGTTTAGGGAAATGTATGATGTTTCAATAGGTAAAAAAATGAAAGAATTAGGGATAAGCCAAAGATTAATTTCTAATTTAGAAGCAGGAAAACAATGGAGAGCATGGGTAGGAATTAAATGGAAAGAGGTACAAAATGAGTAAAATAATCAAGTAAATCAAGTAAATCAAGTAACTTCAATTAGTTTTCATATAGGGAATTAAGTGGGGTTTACATGTTTTACTTGATTTTCTTGATTAGACCCACAAATTTGTGGGTTTCCACAGGAAATGTAGGTAGTCAAAATGGAAGAAAAAATCAAAAAAGGTCAATTTTATCAGTACAAAAGACAAATTAAACCGATTTATTGGGAAGTTTTAGAGATTCAGAGCGGTGGAATTAAATGTTTTAGTAACCAAACCCATAAAACTCAATTAATGTCTTTTGAATCATTTCAAAAGAATTTTATACTTATTCCAATATCTAAATTAAAACAGGAGGTAAAATAAAATGGAAGAATATGAAAATTGGTTACAAGACGAAATAGATAAGATAAAAGAAAACAGCACAACAGAATATGAAAATATACCATCTCTTAAACTACAAGAGAATGTGATAACAGAGATTACTATTGATTTTAGCAAACCATTTGAGAAATGGACAGGCGAACAAAACGGCAAAACGATTACAAAGAAAATAATCCCATGTACTGTTAATGGTGTTAGAATGAATTGGTGGCTTAATGTACAAAATCCAATCTATTCAGAAATATTGAAGTTAGGTAATTTAGGAATAACTAATGTTAAGATATTGCAAACAGGTAATCAAGGCAATACAAAATACTTGATAGTTAAGTAAACTACCACTAAACTATTACTAAACTACCACTAAAATCGATTTTAAGCCAAAAAATCGATATAATTATGGTTTGTGTGGATAACTTTACCACCACACATCAAAAAATCACACTCACTTGGGTTTGCGTGTCACACCTTTTTCCCAACATTGATGGTTTTGTCTGTTTTCCCAGAGATGAGAAAAAAACAGATATAATTAAAAAAATATAAATACTATTTAGTTTTCTTACTTTTAATGGCAACAAAGTCGCTTTTAAATCGTGGTACTTATGATCAAAGTACCCAAACATATACTGATCCATCTGGTCAAAAGTATTCTATGACAGAATCTGCTGCAAAATCGAAAGGTGCAGTAATAATAAATCCAATTTTAACAAACAAAAAATCAAGTAGTTCTAAAAAAGGTGAATATATTCAAGAGGCACAAACTTATGTTAGTCCCACTGGTGAATTACAGTCAATGAGTCCAACAGCTGCAAGAGAATCTGGTGCAAGAATATATGGAACTACAAGAGAATATCAAGAAACAAAAACAAAAGAATATGAAGAGTATAAAAAGAAATTACAAGAACAAACACTTCCAGATGTAGTATCTCAACAATTTGAACAAGAATTACAACAACAACAAGCTAAATTAACTCCAACAGTTACTGGAAAGTTATATCAAACTACTGACTTAAAAGGAAATATAAGATATACTCCTATAAGTGGAACCATAAGTACAACTCAAACACCAATAAGTATTCCAACTACACCAGAGATGCAAAAGTTATTTGATACTTTAAGGAATGCTGGATTTGGTTTTATTTTACAAAAAGATTTTTATCTCCCAACACAGAATGATAAAGATAAATTTAGAGAAAATTTAACTTCTGGTGTTTTTGGTAATTTGGCAAAACTACAAGAAGAATCTTTAAAGAATTACGAAAGAGATCAACAAGCATATGCGAGAACATATATTGCTTATGTAAATAATCCAACACAAGATAATATTAATAGATTAAACTTATTAGGCGAACGATTAAACACTGGATTAAATTCTGGTAATGCAACAATTAAGAAAAACTTTGATGCAGATAAATTATTACAAAGTTATAGACGAGCAGGAATTATACAAAAATATGGAACAGAGTATTTAGCACAAGATGTTTTATCATTAGGTCTTGGATCAATATCAACAACACTTGGAATTGGTGGGAAAGCTGCATTAACAGCAGAAAAAGCTGCCAGAATTAGAACAACAACTGCATTGTTAGGATTAGGTGAGGGAGTTGCTTATGGTTATGGAACATATAAAAGAACTGGTGATATAGAAGAAGCAATAATTGCAGGTGTTGGTGAATCATTAATGGTAGGTCTTCCAACTTATATTGATGTTAATAGTGCTTTAAAATTTAGATTAGCAATGGATGATTTAAGAAAGAGTTCTGCCGTTTTACAAGGAAGTGATGTAATAAAAACAGCAGATGGTAAATTAGTTTTACAAAGTGTTGTTGATAGATCTGGCGAAACATTAAGACAAAATGTTATAACCAAAATTATAATAGATCCAAATACGAATAAGGTTATTTATGGAACAGCTGATTCAACAATTCTTAATATTAAAACTGGAAGAATAGTATCTAAAAATAATTATGCGATAACTGATGTCTTTACTAAAAAACTAAATAGTATTATTCTTGGAATGGAAAAATATGGCGCAGTTGTAAATTTTGTTGATTTAACTAACCTGGATACATACACTTCTGGAATAGTATCTTATACAACGAATGTAATGGATAAACAATATTCATTCTTTGATAAATCAATAAAAGAATATCTTAATATAAATTTTAAAGATGGAAGTGTTACAACAAGCGCAGAAGATATTAGAAATCTTGGAGTTTCTTCAAGAAATATAATAAACGAAAATATATTATCTTCAACTGATTTTATGCCATCATTTGATAAATTATTATTAAATACAAAAGCAGGAAAAGTATCAGATATGATTGCATTCCCATCAACAGTTCCTCCAATAAGTCCAAAAGTAAAAACAACTACTACTGCCGTAAGTGATTTATTAACAATTAAAACAACTTCATCACCATTAGATTTAGGTTTATTAACATCATCTTCTGCTGCTTATGCAACCCTTGATGTAACTCCACAAGTTTTTGATGCATCAATGTTATTAGTTAATCCAGCTTTCGCAACAATACAAAAAGGAAAAGCACAGACAAAAACTCAAACTAAAATTACACCAGTTTCTGCATTAGGCATGGATATTAATTTTCAGAATTTATTATTTACACCAACAACAACTACACAAAAACCAACTACTATAACAAAAACAAAAACAACTCAAACAATAAAAGTTACCCAACAGCAACCATCAAAAATGATCCAAGAGAACTTTAATAAAAATTTAATAATGCGTCCAAAACCAATACAGAAGAATGTAAATTTATTTAATCAAGCATTAGTAAATCCAAATATCTTAACACCAACACCAACTGGTGCAACTGGAATATCTGGATTTAAAGTTCCGCAATTTGGTTTTGATGATATATTAACTGGTAAAAAGAAAAAGAAAGGCAGAAAAGGCGAAACAACTGCATTCCCAACATTGTTCCAAAGTCAAATAATTGGCGAAAGAAAAGCAAGATACCCAGGAAAAGCATATACAGGGTTTGAATTATTTAGATAATATAAAAAAGTTTAAATAGTTATTTAAATAGTTTTTTAACATGGATGATAATCAGTATGCACAGTATTCTATGATAATCAAGCAAATTGATGTACATCCAGAACTTGAACGGTTTGTAAAAGAATCATTAATGGGTTTAACTCCATTAATGAAGAATGGCGAAATTGTATGGGAACCTTTGATACAAGGTTTCCGTCCTCCTGTTAATTTAATTGGTGTAAGGGGTATTCTAATGTTGCTTAATGGAATTATAACAACTGCAAACAAGATGGCATACAAAACAGAAGATCAAGTTTTGAAAGATATGTTTTATTTACATTGCACTTTGGTTGATCATTTTTATTTGAATTGTAATGAATGGGATTTACAAGATGATGATGCACCTGCATTAAAAGAAGCAATTTTAAGATTAGCATGGGACATTGCAAGTTCTTCTATTGATGGATTTACTGCAAAGAACATAAGAAGTCAGTATAATATGAGTGAAGTATCAAGTGAGCAAAGATTTGCTGGAAGAAATAACAAAAAAATGATAATACCATTAGGAGATAGAAATAATGTATCTGGGGGTATGAGAGTATGAGTGCAATAAGTGATTTGGTTGGAACTGGTGGTGGAATATTATTAACAGTTGCAAAAGCTATTTTAATTATTGCTTTATTAGTTGCTTTATTCTTTGGAACAAAACAAATTAATAAGTTAAGGTTTGCAAAAAAGAATTTTAAGATAACAGCTGTTATTTCTAATCCGGATGGAAGTCATTATACAGATTTGATTGGGAAATTTCATGATAAAGATAATCTGGACAAAATGATGTTCAAACGTAATAAAACAGATACTTGTCCAGTAATTAATCCAAAATACATTAGAAATAATTCTATTCATTTATTCCGTTATGGTCCAAGCGAGTTTGCAATAATTCCACCAGAAACATATCAAGCAGTTAATATTAACGATTTTGGAATAAAATTAATTCCTATTAACATGTTATCATTTAAAGGAATGGAGCAAAGAGCTGCAATAACAAGATGGCAAACAAAAAAAGATAAACTTCAACAACTTTTGCCATGGATAACTATTGTTTTATGTATTGCATGTGCATTAGGTGCAATTTATTTTGTATCAGAATATGCAATGGAATCACAAGCACAAGCAACAGCTGCAAGATCACAAGAATGTAGCAACTTATTGAGTGTTGAAACAATGTCTGAAACGATTACGAAAGTGATAAATACGAATTTAGGCATTTATGATACAAATATTACAACTCCTGTTTAATGTTAAATAAATATATAAATTAAAAAAGGTATATAAAAAAGATGGAAAAACTACAAAA
The DNA here is from genome assembly GCA_009930325.1 of Spirochaetia bacterium. Taxonomy (GTDB): domain Bacteria; phylum Spirochaetota; class Spirochaetia; order Sphaerochaetales; family Sphaerochaetaceae; genus Pleomorphochaeta. The sequence goes on from RZYO01000047.1 coordinate 18,513, forward strand.
ATTTAATCTTTTTATTATATTATCATTTATTATCCTTTTTTCAAGTTTATCTGGCGCAGTTCCTCCACCAACAACTGTTGATTATTTTCCAACCGGTTATGCTTTAATTGAGGCACAATTATCAACAATAAAAGTTAATCAGTCATACAATTATAATTTTATATTATATAATTCATCTAATGGTGTTTTGATTAATAATGATACAGTTAATTGTAGGATATTTGTTGTTAATAATACTGGAATATTACGATTTAAGGGTAATATATCTTATACTGATGATGAATATTGGAGTATTATGATTCCAGCTGAAGTTTTTTCAAGTCCAGGGGAATACCCATATGGAGTTGATTGTATTGATGGAAGTGGTGGTGCATTATCTGGAACATTTTATGCAACACCAACAGGTGAAATATTAGATCCACAAAATGCAGCATTATATATTACATTAATAGTTTCAATGTTTATCACATTAGTTATTTTATTATTCAAATTCGCATCATCTGAAAGTTTAACTACAAAATATATCTTTATATCAATTAGTTATATATTTTCTAATGTATTGCTTTTAATATTATATAAAGTATCAGAATACTTTTTATTTCTAGTACCATTTTTAGAATCGTTTTTCCATGTATTATATTTAGTTTCTAATGCTGGATATTTCATATTCTTCCCAGTATTGTTTGGAATAATAATATTAAATAATTTAAGACAAACAAAAATCGATGAATTAATCAGAGCTGGAAATTCTGATGAAGATATTAGAATGTCTTTGAATAGAGGCAGAAGATGATAAGACAATGTTATATCTCATCATCATTAGAAGAAGAATTAAAAGAATGGTATAAATTTTTTAATGAATTATCTTTAAAGGAAACAAATTATCCAATAAAACCAGGTAATCCCACAGCATCAGAAATCTGTGCATCCATTTTAAGCATTGTTAGAAAAAGTTTAGAAAACTTTGATTTTAATTTTTTGGAAAGAAGTCAATATGATAAAAAATTAAATATTGATGGAACATTAAAAGCTCATATCAACATTGATGTTAGTTTAGATAAAATGAAAGGAATCAAAAAAAATGACATTGAATTATCATAATAAAAGAGGAAGTTTAACAGATCCAATTATTGGAATGATTTTAATATTAAGTGTAGTTTTAACAATATTTGCAGTTGTTACATTTTGGAATCAATTTGCTGATCAAATAGAAGTTTCAACAGCAGATTCTGTTGCTAATGAAACAATTTCAGAAGATCTTGTTGCTTTAACTTCTTACTATACATGGTTTGATTGGGGAGTGCCATTATTAGTTGTTGGATTATTATTAGTTTCATTAATAACTGCATTAAAATCTGGTGCGAGTTATATTTATTCAGTAGTTTCTGTTATATCATGGACGATAGTTGTATTCGTATCATGGGTATTAAAAGAAATATTTGATGAGTATGCATCATACTTCCCAACTATGGCAGCACAATATCCTATAATAAATATTATAATGACAAATATTTCAATAATCGCAGTTATATGGGCTGCATTAATCAGCATTGTAATGTTTGCACAAAATAAATCTGGAGATAGTGATATCAATTCTTCACTTTCACAATATTATGGATAATGCGAAAAAGCTGGACAAGTTATTGAATGTTACAATGTCAAAGTTATTGGAGAATAGTATTAATGAAAAAAATATATTAATAGAATTTGGTAATAGTTTTGTAGAGATATGGGAGGACATAAAGAAATGATAAAGAAAACAAAGAGTGGATATGAAGTTGTGAGTCATACAACAGGAAGAAATTTAGGAAAATATAAAACTAAACGTGAAGCAGAAGAAAGATTACGACAAGTTCAATTCTTTAAACATAAAAATAAAGCATTATTCCTATTTTTATTTTTATTCAGT
>RZYO01000181.1 GCA_009930325.1 Spirochaetia bacterium
ATTATATTTAAATAATTTTTTATTATATCATTTCAATATAAATATAATGATATTTATATATGATTTTATTTATAAGAATATAATATTATTTTAAAATAACATGAATACCTGATATATTTAATTTATTATTTAATGTTCGATAATATGTTGAAAAATGATTAATTTATGTTATTATTTGTTTAATATATTTTTGTTAAAAAGTTGGTGAAATTTTGTTTTTAAAAAGTCTTGAAATGTTTGGATTTAAATCTTTTGCAGATAAAACCCAGTTAGATTTTTCTGATGGTATTACTAGTTTACTCGGTCCAAATGGATGTGGTAAAAGCAATATAGTAGATGCCATAAAATGGGTATTAGGAGAGCAATCAACTAAAACTCTAAGAGCGGGTAAAATGGAAGATGTTATTTTCAATGGAACCGACAAGAGAAATCAAATGCAAATGGCTGAAGTTATTTTAACAATAAATAATGAAGGGAGACATCTTAATCTTGATGTTAGTGAGATTGAGATAAAAAGAAGAGTTTATAGATCTGGTGAAAGTGAATATTATTTAAACAAAAATAGAGTCTTATTAAAAAATATAAAAGAATTATTCTTTGATACTGGAGTAGGTAAGAGTGCTTATTCAATTTTAGAACAAGGAAAAATAGATCAAATATTATCAACAAGACCAGAAGATAGACGTTATATATTTGAAGAAGCTGCTGGAATTTCTAGATATAAGCTTCAAAGTAAAGAAGCTCAAAGAAAAATAGAAAGGACAGATGAAAATATTGCTCAAGTTGATACTATTTTAAGAGAAGTAAAGAGAACTTATGATTCAAAAAAAACACAAGCAGCAAAATGTCTTAAATATAATGAATTAAACAAAGAAAAATTTAACTTAGAAGTTGAAGTTCAACTTTCGACTGTAAAATCTTATTTATTATTAAAAGAGGATAAACAAAATCGTTTAGAAACTTTAGATGAAGAGATTAAGAATAAAAGTGTTGCATTAAGCGGCTTAGATACCGTAATTAGTGAAATGCAAGAGGACTTAAGAGATAAAGTTAGTAAAAGAGTAGAAATTCAAACAGAACTTAAAAGACTTGAAGAAGAGCACAAGGGAAAAACTGAATTTATTGAATTATTAAACAAATATTATCAAGAAGCTTTACTTAGCAAACAGAATTCTTATGAAAAAGCCATAGCTTTAGAAGAAAAGTTAAAAAATAATGAAGAAATAATCAAAGATAAATATAATAGAATTGAAAAATTAAAAATTGAAGAAAATGAAATAAATAGAGATATCACAAAACTAGAAGAATCTTTAGAAAGTGCTAAAAATTTAATTGTTAAACAAACAAAAGAAATATCTGAACTTGAAAATAAAATTGAAGAAAATGAAAAAATGTTTAACAATTTCTCACAACAGCTAAATGAAATAACTGACGCAATAGTTATTCAATTAGATAATAAACTAAATGACAGTGGATATAGTATTGAAAAAAGGATTTCTCTTAGATCAAATATAGAAGAAAAGTTAAATATAATAATTTCTTCAATAGAAAAACAAAGTCAATTTTTATCTAAATTAAGTTCATTAGATAGTGTTTCACTGTTTAAAAAAATTGAACAAGATAAAAATACAAATTTGGAAAACTTGTTGGCTTTGAAAACTTTAATTAATCAATATGATTCGGTTCTTCCCACTTTCATTGATGATTTTATTAAAGAAGATGGAGTTGTTTCAAAAAAGCATGAGATTGATAAAAAAATTCTAGTTAATCGACAAAATGTAAACATTTATAGAAATCAGATAAGTTATTTACGAAATGATAACGATAAATTAAATGAACAATGTTCAGATTATAAAGATAGTATTAGTGAATTAAAAATAATGTGTCAGCAAATTAATGGTTCTATTGGAGAACATAAAGTTGCAATAGATACAATAGGAAGAAGCAATGATGAATTAAAACTTGAATATAATGATAGATTGATTGAGTCAAAAAGCGCAGCCCAGAAAGCTGATAATCATCAACAAAGTATTTTGACAACAGAGAAAGAAATGGAGGATATTGCTCAAAAAGGTATTTCTCTTTCTATAAAATTGGAAGAAATTATAAATCTAATTGAAGAAAAGTCTAATCAAATTTCAATGAAACAAAATCAAAAGAATTCCTCATTTGAAACAGTAAACCAATTAAGAAGAGAGAAAGACCAATCTGAATTACAAATCCAATCAATTGGTGAAATGATTGAGCAAATATATAATAACTTTTTTGAAACTTATAGTAAAAGTTTAGTTCAATATGAAGAGAAATTAAATCAAATTTTAGAGGATCCTAAAATATTAAGAAATAAACTTGAAGATGTAAAAAAAGATATTGCTAATCTTGGATATATAAATCAAATGGCTCAAGATGAGTTTGAAGAAGCAAAACAACAATATGATTTTCTCACTTCTCAAATTGATGATTTGATGAAAGCAAAAGCCGATTTAGAAAATATTGTTTTACGCATAACTACAGAAAGTGAAGAGAGATTTCTAAAAACATATAAGCAAATTTCAGATAACTTTCAATCAATGTTTAGAAGATTGTTTGGAGGAGGTAGAGCTGAATTAAAATTATCAGATTCTGAAAATATATTAGAAAGTGGTATTGAAATATTAGCACAACCGCCAGGTAAAAAGTTAACAAATTTATCTCTATTGAGTGGAGGAGAACGGTCAATGACTGCAGTAGGTTTATTATTTGCAACATATCAAGTAAAACCGAGTCCTTTCTGTATTTTAGATGAAATTGATGCAGCTTTAGATGATAGGAATATTGGATTCTTTTTATCTGTTTTAGAAGAATTTTCTCAGGATAGCCAGTTTATTATTATTACCCATAATAAACATACAGTAACTGGAAGTAAAACACTTTTAGGTGTTACTCAAATTGAAGCAGGAGTATCAACAACAGTTAGCTATAAGATTGGGGTAGAAAAAGGAGCTGCTGTAATACTGAATTTAGATGATGAAGAAGTTGATGTATAATCCTTTCATCCTATATTTATTGCCTTGACATTTAGAGTTCTATTAAGGTATAAGTAGCACAGAAATCCAAAAAAAATATGAGTAAGATATGTTTGAATCAATAAGTGAAAAATTTTCTTCGATTATGAGAGATTTATCTGGTAAAGGTAAAATTTCAGAAAAAAATATTGAAGATGCAGTAGACCAAATTAAGATAGCACTTTTAGACGCTGATGTTAATTTAAGAGTAGTAAGACGTTTTATTAATGGAACAAGAGAAGAAGCTTTAGGCGAAAAAGTTTTAAAAGCTGTTGATCCAGGTCAAATGTTTACCAAAATCGTATATGATAGAATGGTAAATTTATTAAGCGCTGAAGAACATCAAGAACTTGAGTTAAAAGGTCCTGATACAACTACTACTATTTTAATGATGGGGCTTCAAGGAAGTGGTAAAACAACAACTAGTGCTAAACTTGCATTAAGCCTTAAGAAAAAAGGTCGAAGACCTATGCTTGTTGCTTCTGACTTGGTTAGACCAGCTGCAATTACACAATTACAAGTATTAGGTGAACAAGTTGATGTTCCTGTTTTTACAATTGATGGATGTAAGGATCCTGTAAAAGTTGCAAAAGAAGGTTTAGCTTATGCCAAGAAAAATCAATATGATGTCTTAATTGTTGATACTTCAGGTAGAATGCACTTAGACGAAGTATTAATGAATGAGATTCAAAGGATTTCAAAAGCAATAACACCTGATGAGACAATTTTCGTCGCTGATGCAATGACCGGTCAAAATGCTGTAACAATTGCAAAAGAATTTGAAGAAAAAGTTGGTATTTCTGGAGTAATTTTATCAAAGTTTGATTCAGATACCAGAGGTGGTGCAGCTCTTTCTTTAAGAAGTGTAGTTGGAAAACCAATAAAATTTATTGGTAGTGGTGAAAAAATGGAAGATCTAGATCCATTTTATCCAGATAGAATTGCCTCTCGTATATTAGGAATGGGAGACGTCGTTTCTTTAGTTGAGAAAGCTCAAGAAACTATTGATCAAGAAGAAGCTATAAAACTTCAAGAAAAAATGAAGAAAAACACTTTTGATCTTCAAGATTATCTAGATCAATTAAGACAGATGGATAAAATGGGGTCGATGGATAAATTAATTGAAATGATTCCAGGAGCAGCGGGTCAAGTTTCTGCTGATGATATCCCATTAGATGAATTAAAAAGAGAGAAAGCTATTATATTGTCAATGACACCTCAAGAAAGATCAAATTATAGATTAATTGGACCAACTAGAAGGAAAAGAATTGCCAAAGGTAGTGGGGTAAGTGTTGCCCAAGTTAATAGACTTATTAAGAAATTTGAGAAAATGAAGAATACGATGAGAAAATTAACTAAAAATAAAAAATACCAAAAAATGTTGCAAAATCAAATGGGATTTTAATAAAAAAGCATTGCAAAATTAATTTTAATTCTTGTTTCGCCTGTCAACCGCAAGCGATTTTGTCTTTTATTGAAAATAAAAATTTTTCAAATTCAAGAGTCAATTTCAAGACAATATTGAGTAATTCCAATTAAAAATCG
>RZYO01000048.1 GCA_009930325.1 Spirochaetia bacterium
ATTGTTTTTGTTGATATTAACAATCTTAACAGAAGATCAGTGGTTTTTCTATTTTTTTCTACTCTAATAGGCCGGACATTTAAACTTACTGTCCGCGATAAATAGAATTAAAGTAAATACACTTTGACAAATAATTAAAAAAAACTATACTAAATAAAATACAGGAAGATAAAATATGCGTAAAATATTATTTTTTATTATATTAACAATAAGCACAAGTTCGATATTTGCATCAATTAATAAATCGATATCAACAAATTTAAGTATTTTTGCTACTTCTTTTTCCATAGAATATAATATATATGACACACCTCAAATAAGTATTCCTTTTGGAGTAAGTCTAATTGATACTTATTACAATTAAAAAGTTAAATATATGGAAAAATTATTTATTTGTTCAGATGTTCATGGCGACTATAATTCATTTAAAACTTTTATTGAAAAAGCAAAAAATCACCCAATTATTATTTGTGGCGATTTAACTCCATATAGTCAAAGCTTTTCTTATTTATTTTCAACAATAAATAATGATATATATTTAGTTAAAGGAAATTGTGACAATGCATATGATTTCTCGATAGCAGATATTCCAATACCTCCAAGAATAAGAGTAGAATATTTCTTTGATAGAACCTTTGTAATAACCCATGGAGATTTAATAAGAAATCCAAGTGAAAGTAATATTACGTTATATAATAACGACTTTTTTATTTCAGGACATACACATATTGCTAATCTGTTTATAGATAATCAAGGAATAATAAACTTAAACCCAGGAAGTTTAAGTAGACCTAGAGGTTCTTTTGATGCTAGCTATGCAATAATTGAAAGCAACAAAGCTCAAATAAAAACTCTCAGTAATGACAAAACAATATTAAAGATTAATTATTAGCTCGAAGTAAACTTTTTTCATATTCAAGATAAGCTAAATATTCTTCTAAATTAGATCCAATTGATACAATATCATCATTATAATTACTTTTACTATCAATTAAAAAATGAATCGGAATATTTCCAATAGAATACTGATATTTACCTTTGCTTTTCTCTTCTATGTTTCGTCTATGGAAAAAACTTTTTTTACCAAAAGTAAACAAATCTTCTTCGCTTATTTTATATCCTTCAGATACAGCAAAAATATCACATAATTTATTTGTAAATTTATTCTTTATATTTTTATAACTTCCATCTTTATAAGCTAAGTATAAATTATTTTTCCAACTCAAACCTAACGATTCACATATTTCTCGATATATCTGAGATATAAAAAGAGCTTTTGCAACATCTTTTTTCTTTAATTTTGAAAAGATTTCCCAAGGGACTAAAGTATCATCATCAATAGAAATTGCTAAAGAAAAAGCATTTAAGCCTCTTAAATCTAAAGGCAATAATTCTTTATTAAAATAGGAAAAATTATTTTCATTAAAACCATAAATATCGGAAAGCTTATTAATATTTTCATTTATAATTGAAAACAAACCTTTTGAATAAGCTAACGATTCTAAAATGACAATAATTTTATCAAGAAAAGCTATATTAGAATCAACTTTTAAATTTATTATCTTGTTTTTTTCTGCATTCAAAACCCATAACAAGTAATTACTAACAGAAATAGGATCTAAGCCTAAAGATAAACAACACTCTTCAAGGATTTCAACTTTCTTATAATCATATATTCCTAGATTTGAACCTAAAGCTAAAGCAACTAGCCAATCAAGATTACAATTAGGCGTCAAATCACTTCCTAATCCCCATAATCTTGGATCATATCTATATTTATAATCTTCTATAGCGGCCCATCCAAGTTTATTTGCATAGTCCAAATAAATCATTTTTTTCTCAGTATTAAAATATATTGATAATTCACTATTTAAATTATCAAAATAAGGATCCCTCATAAGACTTTCATTATTATATATTGCAATACACTTTAAATTTTTTGAACCAAAAATTGCCCCAATACCATTTTTCCCAACATTCTTAGAATCTATATTAATTGATGCATAATCTATACATTTTTCACCAGCTACTGAAATAGAAATCAAGCTAGAAGCTTTTTTTATATTATCTTCAATGTCTCTTGTATTTAAACCATGAAAACTTTCGCATAAATCTATATTTACACGGTCTTTAAAAATTTCAATCATTGAAAGCCGTCGTGATCTACCTTTAATAACTAAAGCACTAAATCCTAAAGAACCTAAAGCAGCCACAAATTTAGAAGAAGAAAAATTGAAAGAAACTACAGACTTACTTTCTAATGAATAAGAAAGTATGGTTGAACTTGAAGTATAAGAAAACCCTAAATCACTTGAAGAGCCTAAGCTGATAATTATTGGAGCTCCAACATATAAACATTCTTTATTAATTGTACTCCAATCCACATACTCATCCCAAAGCTTATAAGCTAAAGCTCTTCCACCATGATATTCTTTTCCAAATTCTGCATCTAAAGATGAGTAACTATATTCATCTTTAGTCAAATCAATAACTAATATATCTCGATTTCTATATGGATAACACTTTTCAATTTCTTTCTTCATTATTATTTTAATTATACCTTTTTTTACAATATTCGCAATATCGGAAAATTAATTTATTTTTAAATAATCTTAGTCTTTTGTTTTTCAAAATAAAATAAGACTTGCATACATATAAAAGAGATGTACAATAAAGAATATGAATGATTTAATAAAAATAAAATACAATAACAAAATAAAAGAAGTAGCGTGTGGTTCCTCAATTGAAGAAAGTTTAAAAGCACATGATCTCATAATAGAATATGATTATCAAAAAAATCCAATTATTGCTGCTCAAGCTAATTTTGAACTGCTTCCCCTTTCATATAAGCTTACTTATGATGTTGATATAAAACCTATTCGACTATTTTCAGATTTAGGAAAAAGAATATATAGACATAGTATCTGTTATTTATTATGTTACGCAACTTCAAAAATTTTTCCAAAAAGACAACTTATGATTGGTCATAGTTTAGGTGATGGTTATTATTTTCATTTTGAAGATTCTTATGTTTTATCTTCTTCGGATATAGATATTATTACAAATGAAATGAAAGCTATTGTTAAGTCAAAAAAAGACATTAAGTATATGCAAATCCCTTACAAAGCAGGGCTTAAATACTTTCAAAATAGAGGAGCTATACAAACTGTAGATTTAATTGAATATCAACATGAACCGATAATTGCTATTTATAAGATTGATAATTATATGGACAAAAGTTATGAACCATTAGTTTCAAACTCTCAGATATTATCTCTTTGGGAACTCAGAAAATATAATTCATTAGGTATGATTTTAAGATATCCAAGATCAAGTGATTTCTCAGTTTTACAAGAATTTAAAGACAATCCTCTTCTTTTTAAAGTATATCAAGAATATAAAAAATGGAATGCTATTTTACATTTTCAATCGCTCGGAAAACTAAACATGAACTGTATTAACAATGATATTGAAACATATATTAGATTAGCCGAAACACTCCAACAAAAAAAGATAGCACAAATCGCTGATAGCATATGCGAAAAACAGACAACTAAGGTTATTTTTATTGCAGGACCTTCTTCCTCAGGGAAAACAACATTTACTCATAAACTTGGAATACAATTAAGATTATTTGGTAAAGACCCAATACTTATTTCATTAGATAATTATTATAAACTTAAAAAAGATGTGCCTTTAGATAAAAAGGGAAAACCTGATTTTGAAGCACTTGAAGCCTTAGACCTTGATCTATTTAAAGAAAATATAAATGATTTATTTAATAATAAAGAAGTTGAAATTCCAACCTTTAATTTTAAAGAGAACAAAAGGGAGTATAAGGGGAATTTTGTTCATTTTGAAAATAATACTATTCTTTTAATTGAGGGAATTCATGGATTAAATCCAAAATTAATTCCAACATTGGAGGAAGATACAATTTATAAGATTTATATTTCTGCACTCACTCAATTAAATCTTGATGATCACAATAGAATAAGTACAACAGACAATAGAATATTAAGAAGAATAACAAGAGATAATATGACAAGAGGTGTGAGTGCCACTACAACATTGAACATGTGGGAAAGTGTTGAGGCAGGAGAAAACAAACATATTTTCCCTTACCAAAATAATGCAAATTCTATATTAAATTCGGCTTTAGAATATGAATTAGGAGCAATAAAACCTTTTGTAGAACCTCTACTTAAAACAGTTGAACCTTCAGATTCTATGGCTTTCGCAATTGCAAGACGTTTGTTAGGATTTTTATCAAGAGTACATCCTATTCCAGAAAGTTTTGTACCAAAAGATTCTTTACTAAGAGAATTTATTGGTGGAAGTGAATTTGATGTAACTTAATTTTAAAAAAAACTAGAAATACTCATAAAAAAAGTGTAACTGTAAAATAAATCAATTTATTAACATTTACACTTTTTTAATATTCTATTTATTTACCATAAATATGTCTAAATTCATCAAACAAATCTTTTACTTTGTCTTTACATTTTCCACATTTTGTTCCATATCCTGTTATATCTTGAAGTTCTTCTAAAGTTGTTGCTTTATCTGTTTTAACTAATTCTTCAATAGTTTGATCAGTTACATTTTTACATTCACAAATAACAACAGCAACATGATCCTTAAATGGATTTGGCAATTTGTTTTTTTCTAAATAATCATCTATTGCAGCTCTCAATGCTTTATCACCCAAAACTGAGCAATGAAACTTATGTTCTGGCAATCCACCTAAAGCATCTGTAATCATTTTTGGTGTTATTTTGTAAGCTGCTTCTAATGACATTCCTTCAACAAGTTCACTCATTGCAGAAGTACTTGCTATAGCTGAAGCACAACCATATGTTAACCATCTTATTGCTTCAATTTTATCATTTTTAACTTTAATTCCAATTCTCATTTGGTCACCACAAGCTAAAGACCCAACTTCTCCAACTCCATCAGGTTGAAAATCTTCTTCTTTTTTCCAAATATTTCTTGGATTCATAAAATGATCTTTAACTACATCTGTATATACCCATTGTTCTAAAAAACTACTCATCTTGTACTCATCTCCCTAATTCTTTTAATTATCGGTGGCAATTTGTCTAATACATATTCAATTTCTTCCATAGTATTATATCTTCCGAGACTAAATCTAATTGAACCATGTGCTAATTCCACATCTAAGCCTCCGGCTAAAAGGACGTACGAAGGTTCTAAACTACCTGTAGCGCATGCAGAACCTGTTGAAACGGCTATTCCTTCCATATCCAAATAAAGAAGGATAGATTCCCCTTCTGCCCCTGGAAAAGAAACATTTAAAGTTCCTGGTAAACAATGATCTTGATTGCCATTTATCACAACCTCATCAATTCTATCAAGAATTCCTTTTCTCAAAGTCTCTCTCATCTTCCAAAGTTTTTCTCTCTCATAAGATAAATCTCTTTTTGCAATATCGCTGGCTTTTCCAAGCCCAATAATAGCAAAATTATTGTATGTCCCAGGTCTATACCCATTTTCTTGATGGCCACCATGCATTAAATTATGCATTGGAGCTTTATTTCGTGCTGCTAAAACACCAATACCTTTTGGACCATAAAACTTATGTGCAGATAAACTTAAATAATCAATACCTATTTCTTGCATTGATATATCAACTTTACCAATAGATTGTGTTGCATCACTATGAAATAAAGCACCTACAGAATGTGCTAATTCAGCAACTTCTTTTATAGGTTGTATTGTTCCGGTTTCATTATTTGCACTCATTACACTTACAAGAACGACATCATTATCTAATTTATTTTTAAGATCTTCTAAATCAATTAATCCAGACTGATCTACATTTACTAAATCAATTGTATAACCTTTCTTTCTAAGAAATTTAACAGTTTCTATTGATGCTGGATGTTCAATTGTAGTAGTAACAATTCTACCTTTACCATCTTTTTTATCAATTATATTTCTAGCTATATTGAAAACAATGTTATTTGATTCTGTAGCACCACTAGTAAAATAAATATCTTTTTCATTCGCACCAATTAATGATGCAACTTGGCCTCTTGCTTTTGATATACCCATTGCAGCAGCTCTACCAAAGCCATGCATACTTGAAGCATTACCAAAAAGTTGTTGAGACTCACTCATAATTTGCCAAACCTCAGGAGCTATCTGGGTCGTAGCATTATTATCTAGATAAACAAATCTGTTATCCATATTTTTAACCTCTAATTATAATATACAAAAATTATACATAAAATCAAATGTGAAGTTATGTACCAACTTAATAAAAATATTGGTCTAAAAATATATCTGGATCATCTGCATTTGAAGGGGTTTTACTATGAATCAATCTAAGAATTCTTAATGAAGCAAATCTTATATGTTTTAATTTAGCCCACTCTACATATCCACATGTTGGAGGTAGATAAGGAGCAAACATTGCTTTTGCTAAAGTAACTTTTTTGCATCTAACACTATCTATAAATCTTGTAGCATAAATTTTACAAGTTTTTGTCTTAACATCATAATGTTCACAATATGTATCTAAATCTATTACTAAAGTATTATCAACAATAACTTTTTCATGGCAACAAAGGCCACATTTTTTACAATGAGATTCCCATCCTTTCATTATACACTCCTTTCTAAAGCTATAAGCTCTTGATGTAGGGTTGATAACGAAGGTAATACATCAATTATTGAAACTGATATATTATTATTATTTATCAATTCATAATCTGTTACTGAAGAATACCCATTATTAATTAAACTTGGTGGAGATTCTAAAGGTTTTAAGCCTAAAGTAATTTTATTTAAGGCTTCATTTTTTATTTCTTCTAATGTACCTTTTGTTACTTGAGCAGCATCATTGTAATCTAATACACCAATACTTCCTGTTTTCCAATGTCCATCATTTTTATGGGGAACATTAATATTCATTACTGTATGAGTAGTACATAATGGGTAAAAAGTATTTAAATTTTCTGCTAAAAAAGTAGCAGCTTCTTTAAAATTAAAAGAATCACCTTTTGGCGGTGTTTCTATTGATATAGCAATAGCTTTTAATCCCATAAGAACAGCTTCTTTTGCGGCACTAACTGTACCTGAATACAAAATATCACTTGATACATTAAGTCCGTGATTAATTCCACTTATTACTAAATCAAAGTCATCTAAGACAAATAAGCCACTTCTAAAGCTAAATAAAATACAATCAGCAGGAGTCCCGGAACAATAATAATGGTCTTTCGAATATGAATAAATATGAACAGAATCTCTTATACTAACAGAATGAGAAGAGGCGCTTCTTTGAGTTGAAGGCGCACAAACACTAATCTTATGCCCATAAGATGTTAAGACTTCTTCTAACTCTATAATTCCTTTGCTATCATAACCATCGTCATTTGTAAGCAATATTCTCATGTATTATTTAGTGAACAATATTTCTGCACTTTTTGTTGGTGAAAAATCTTTCCAAGTAGGTTCAAAGCCAAAAATATGTCCGTATTCCTCCATCTTTTCATGGTAGACTTCAAGAGCTTCTTCACTTATTAATAACATAATTGAACCACTATTTCCATCAAAGACAAGGTGGGCACCTTTACAGCCTTCAATCTCACCAGCTCTTTTTACTAACCAATCTACTTCTGGACAAGTTATCTCAAGTTTATCTCTTAAGTCAACTTGTGCTCTATTCATAATCCTACCATATAGCACAGCTTGGTTTTGTTCAAGCAGATTCTTAGCTTCTTGAGCAAATCTAGATTCTCTAAGCGTAAAAACACAAATATTTCTATATTTTTCTTCAATAGGTATAATCCTTGAAGCTATATCCTTTTCTGGAATTTCTCTTCTTGGGACATCTTTATAAAAAGCATGTAATTTATATAAAGCTAGTTGTGTTAATTTATGCGCAAATATATTTTCATCTCTCATTGCCTGAGGAGGAATTTTACTATCAATAATAACAGTCTTATATTGGGATCTTTCTTGAGTAAAAGGATATTCAACAAATTGATATGTACTATGTTGATGATCAAAAAAAACGACTTTATTTTCAAGTCCATTTAGTAATGTCATTAAATCACCAATTCTACATATTTCATTATTAAAAGAAGTGTTTGCTTGATGAACAACTCTAACAATATCTTGTTGACTTAATTCTAGTTTAAACAAAGAGTTTAAAGCTATACAAGTTGCAATGGCTAAACTTGTACTCAATGAAGTATTATCACTATTTAAACCTTCACCATCTAAAGTAATATTCATCCCAACAAAAGAATGCCCTTCTTTTATTAAAACTGCAATAACAGCTTTTACATAATTAGCCCATCTATCTTCTTTTCGAAATCTTAATGCATTTATTGCAAATCTTTTTCTATCACTGCCATCAGCTTTAAAAACTTTTATTAAATTATCATTTCGTTTTGAGATAGCAATTAAAACAGAATTTATACCACAACAAAGAATAGAATATCCTTGGCACGCATCTGCAAAGGCACCAAACAAAGTACAAACAATTGGAGCTTTTGCAATTACTTGAGGTTCAACTTTATCATAATTCTTTTTATGTCTAGCAATGATATTATTCATAAATGGCCCTTTTTCTTTAGTCTATGCTATCATAAGCCATATTGCAACAAAAAAATAAAAAATAGAAATCCAAAAAAAGACCACTGATATAACTCAGTGGCTCTTAGGTAATTATTTTGAAATACCGTATCTTTTTTTGAAGCGTTCTACACGACCTGTTGTGTCAACAAGTTTTTGAGTACCTGTGTAGTATGGGTGACAAGCAGAACAAATTTCTACTTCAACGTTTTTTGCAGTTGTTTTTGTTTTAAAAACATTACCACATGAACAATGAATTTCTTGCAATTCATATTTTGGATGAATATTTTCTTTCATAGATCCTCCACATATATCTTAATTTGCTGATACGATTTTAATCTTGACAGCAAACAAATTTCATAAATTTATTTAGCAATAGCTGTATTAATAGATTTAAAGAACGCTTCATTATTCTTTGCTTTTCGCATTTTGTCAATAAGGAAAGGGGTCTGATCTACCTCATCCATATCATTTATTGCATTTCTTATTATCCAAATACGTGAAGCTTCGTCACTAGGTATTAATAAATCGTCTCTTCTTGTTCCAGATTTCTTTAAATTAATGGATGGGAATATTCTTCTATCTGATAATCTTCTATCTAAAACTATTTCATTATTACCAGTACCTTTAAATTCTTCAAAAATAACTTCATCCATTCTAGATCCAGTTTCAATTAAAGCTGTAGCTATTATTGTTAAACTACCGCCACCTTCCATGTTTCTAGCTGCTCCAAAAAACCTTTTAGGTTTATGCAAAGCGTTTGAATCAACACCACCACTTAAAATTTTACCACTTGCTGGTACTGTTTGGTTGTAAGCTCTCGCTAAACGAGTAATAGAGTCTAATAAAATAACAACATCTTTATTTGCTTCAACCATACGTTTTGCTTTTTCAATAGCCATTTCTGCGACTTGCACGTGTCTAGTTGCTTGTTCATCAAAAGTAGAGGCTATTACTTCACCTCTAACATTGTCTTTCATATCTGTTACTTCTTCAGGTCTTTCATCAACCAATAATACTATTAATGCAATTTCAGGATAATTTTCACTTATTGCATTTGCAATTTTTTGCATTAATACTGTTTTACCAGTTCTTGGAGGAGCAACAATTAAAGATCTTTGGCCTTTTCCTATTGGACAGAACATATCAATTAATCTAGTAGAAATATCCTCACTACTATTTTCTAATCTCATTCTCTCATCAGGGAATCTAGGAATTAAACTATCAAAAGAAGGTCTTTTCTTTGCTTTTATTAATTCATCATTATTTACAAGTAGTATTCTATGTAAGCCATAAAAACGTTCAGTATCTCTAGGGGTTTTAACTTGTCCATAAATTAAATCTCCAGTTCTCAAAGCATTATGACGAATTAAATTTGAAGAAACATAAATATCTTCAGATCCTGAAATATAACTATTTCGACTGCTTCTTAAAAAACCATACCCATCAGGTAATACTTCTAAAGTTCCTTCAACTACTAAAGCTCCACCTTTCTGAGAATGCGATTTTAGTATTTCAGTTATTATTTCTTGTCTTTTGTAATCATAAATATTTTCTTGATTCAAACCAAGAGCTAATCCTTTTTCTCTTAGCAAATCAAAACTCATACAATAATAATCATTAATGAATAATTTATCAGCATCGGGATTTTCTTCTAAATTAACTTCTTCAAATCTTTCTTCATTATATTTTTTATTACTATTATTTTTATTTCTATTATTTCTAGAAGAATTATTTCTCTTATTATTGTTATTATTATTGTTATTATTATTTCTTGAAGAAACCTTTCTATTATTATTTTGAGAATTGCTTTGTGAATTATTTTGGTTATTTACTTTTTGAGTGTTTTCTTCATTTGATTTTTCTGAAGCAGAGGAAGCCTCATTATTTTTTACAGCATCTAGTTCTGTTTCTACTTCAGAATTCGAATTAGTCTTTGTGTTATCTTTTGAAATTTTTATATTCTTTTCTTCTTTTGCTAAATTATCAACTTTTCTAGGTGCTTTAACATTTTTTTTCTTTGGATAAACTTTTTTTGATTCAGTTTTTTTTTCTTTTATAACTTCAACGGATTCTTCATTAGAAGTATCGTTCTCTGGTTCTTTACCTTCTGATTTTTTTATTTGAACACGCTTTTTTTGTGGTTCTTTTTTTTCAATATGGGGTGTATTTTCTTTTACTGGATCCAACTCAAGTTCTAGTTGAGTATTATCAGTTTGTTCAACTTTTTTTCTTGTTGTTCTTTTCTTTTTAGGTTCTGTTTTAACTTTTTCAAGTATACTAGAATCATCTAATTTTTCTGTACTATCATCTTTTTTTGATGAGACTGCTGTTTTTTTAACTCTTTTTTTTAAAACAACTTTTACACTCTTTTTTTCGTCAGTTGCAGGATTTTTTTCACTATCTTGCTTAACTTCTTCAGCCATAAAATAAGCTCCGTTTTTGTTATTTAAGTTTTTGATATTTTATTATGATATACAAAGAAATAAATTAGGTTCATCACTACACCTAATTAACTTTACATCAATTTTATTTATAAGGATATATTAGTATTTAAACTAGAAATCTTTTTTTTTAATAGCAGATTATAGCTTAAATATAAATCTTTTTTAAAAAAAGATTATTAGCTTTTTGATATATTAAATATATGCCCACTTATCAATAATGTCAAGCAAAGTATTTCCCTTTAAGTATAAGCTTGTTAATAAAAAAGCGGCAACAGCTGCTCTATTTCTTATTCCACGTCTTGAAGTAACACTAAAGTGTAAGCAAACTGCTTGTGGTTCTAAATTTTTTGAACTAAAACCTAACCAAACGGTTCCAACTGGTTTCTCAAAAGTCCCACCATTTGGTCCTGCAATACCAGATATTGAAAAAGCAAAATCAGTATTAAATAAAGATCTAACATTTGTAGCCATTTCTAATACGGTTTGCTTTGAAACAGCACCATATTGTATCAAAGTATCTTCATTTACACCTAATACTTTCTGTTTTACTTCATTTGAATAACTAACAACACCACCTTCAAAGAAAGAAGAGCTACCACTTTTTTCTGTAAGCAATTGAGCACAAAGGCCACCAGTACAACTCTCGGCACAACTAATAGAATAATTATTGGACAATAAATTATTAATGAGAATATCAATTGCTTCAATATTTCCATCAAGTATTAACTCTTTGCCAACTTTTTCTTTTAATAATTCAATCATTCTATTTGAATTCTCTCCAGAAACAAACAAACTAATTCTATTATCTTGAAATCGAGTGCCCCAAGTCGTATTTTTTATTTTTAAACTTTCACATACTTCTTCTAATTTACTTTCACATATTAGAAATGTTGATAATTCAGTATTTGTTTTTTCTGAATACCCAATATAATCTTTTACAATAGGTATTACATCATTAAAAAACATAGGTTTTAATTCTCTTGGAGGTCCAGGCATACTAAAAATAAGCGTTTCTTTTTGATTATTATTTACTTTCCCCCAAAACCCCGCAGCTGTACCTAAAGGATTAGGTAACAGATTAAATCCTTCTGGAATCAATGTTTGAGAATAATTTGCGCCCTTAATTCTTTCTCCAATTCTTTCAAATAATAAATCATAAGCAGTTTTATTTTCTACAAGCTTTTTTTGAGAAACATTAGAAATTGAAAGTCTAGTTAAATCATCACTAGTTGGCCCCAATCCTCCAGTTACAAATATTAAATCGTTGTTATTTAACCAAGAATTTAAAACATTCTCAATTGATCCATTATCATTTATTATTGAAATTTGATTAACTGTAATATTTAATTCATTCAATTGTTTAGAAATCATTTTTGAATGTTTATCTTCAATGATCCCTTTAGTTAATTCAGTACCAATAATACATATTGAAGCACTCTTATTATTCATTTTTTCCTCGATTAATTACTTTAAATAATAAAGCTATTGCTAATAATATAGCAGAAAGATAAACACTGATTTTTGCAAATAAATTAGGATGAAGGGTATAAAATGTACTGCCGTTTGCTTCAGTAGTATAAACAGGGATATTATAAATCTTCCATCCTGGATGGAAAGGCTTCATAGGGTCAATAATTCTACCAACAGGATCGATTTCACAAGTTATTCCACTATTAGTACTTCTAATTGTTGTTTTTCTATTTTCTATTGATCTAAATATTCCAATTGCAGCATGCTGCATTTCACTAACAACTGAATAAGCCCATCCATCATTAGTCATATTTACAAGTACATTTGCCCCATTTTGAACAAAATCAGCAGATAATTCCCCAAATACATCTTCAAAACAAATTGGGGTTGAAAAAGTAATGCCTCTTTCAGCAGTAAAAACTACAGGTTCAGTTCCTTTTTCCCACCAATGATAATCATTAGCTTTTAATAAAGCATATAAATGAGGCATTTGCTTTTGATATGGGAAATGTTCAGTAAATGGAACTAAATGTTGCTTTCTATATGTCTGTTCAATTTTACCGTTATTAAAATATATTACAGTATTATAATCTTTTCTATTCCAATCCCCATTTTCTAAAATAGCGGGTTTAGATTCATCATCAAGAACACCTTCTGGATTTCCTGTTAGTAAAGGAACAGATAACTCTTTACCAAAATTAACAAATTCTTCTACTAATTTACTAGTATCCTCATCACTTGGGTATTTTTCATGCCATGCAACACTAGGAACAAACGCAGTTTCACTCCAAATAACAATATCTGGATTTTGCGTAAGAGCTTCTAAAGAATATAACCTAAGGTTATTGAAGTTCCTTTTATATGTCATATATCCACCTTTCCAAGTATCACTACTATGTTGGACACTAGCAACTTTCCAATAATCTTGAGGTTCATTATTATCCCATTTATTCATAGAAACAAATCCAAAAATAAGAATAAAAATAAAAACACTTATAAATACAACTTCATCAACAATGTATTCTTTAATAAAAGATTTAAAAGGGATTGCTTTATTTGTTAAAAAATCTCCCAAATATATTCCAAAAAATATTTGTGGAAGGACCATTATAAAATTTATTCCCCAAATTCCAGTAATAGAGGCTATTTGAATAAAA
Organism: Spirochaetia bacterium; assembly: GCA_009930325.1. Classification (GTDB taxonomy): domain Bacteria; phylum Spirochaetota; class Spirochaetia; order Sphaerochaetales; family Sphaerochaetaceae; genus Pleomorphochaeta. The sequence goes on from RZYO01000048.1 coordinate 13,685, forward strand.
GGAATAAATTTATATGGAGCATAACCTAATATGCCGTAGGGATACCCTGCAAACCAATTCTGAGAAACATATGTATAAGCTGTATATATTATTGCATTAATAAGAAACCCTCTTTTCTTGAAGGTTGAATCAATTAATTTAAATAAGGGAAAAGCAATTAAAAGTTCACCACCTTTAATAATTGGAACTATTAAAATAGCTAGAGGGTGAAATGTTTTTAACCAATAATTAAAGAATAGGTAAAATACAAATCCATAAATAAAACCATATACTGGTGTTAAATACCATTTAGTATTATGAATTACAGCAAACATAGGTATTAAAGCAATAAAAGATAAAATCCAAATGCCATTAACATTTATGAAACTTGGAAAAGCTATTGCTAATACAAATGCGGATATAATTAACAATAAAACCTCAGAGACAATAGTCCTGAGGTTTCTTGTAGAGTTTATTTTGAACAAATTGAAGATCTCCATTTTTTGGAAATTGAATTAACCACGAAGGTTCCAAACTCTTTCTTTCAACTCACGACCTGGTCTAAAAAAAGCCACTCCGTGAGTATCAACAGTTACAGGAGCACCAGTTTTAGGATTATGTGCACGATCTCTTTGTTTTCTTGTATGTACTTCAAAAGTACCAAATCCTCTGAGTTCTATAACTTGATCTCTTTTTAGACCATCTTTAACTTCTTCAAAGAACTCATCAATTAGCATATGAATTTCTGCTTTTGTAATATCAGTATCTTCATAACGTTCTTTTAATTTAGAATATAAATTATCGATAATTAAAGATTTTGTTAATTTGTTGGATTCTGCCATGAAAAATGCTCCTTAACAATATTTTTTTTTAATTATAATACTAGTTTAACTTTGCTAATGCTGCATAAAGTCTAGATTTCTTACGACTTGAAGTATTTCTGTGTAAGATTCCTTTGCTTGTTGCAGAATCTAATAATTTAAAGCTTTCTTTCATTGCTAATTCAGCTGCAGCTTTATCCTCAGCTAAAATACATTTTTCAAATTTTTTTATAGCTGTGCGTACTTCGCTCTTTACAGCACGATTTCTCATGCGATGAGTGATATTTTGTCTTTCTCTTTTTTTTGCAGAATTGTTTTGTGACACGTAATACCTCCAAAAATATTACTTATACTTTTTTGTTATTTTCTTATCATTTATAAATTTAAATGAGTTGGTCGTTTACCAACAAGTACCTAAAATATCACAAGTGTATAAGTTCGGTCAATACAAACTCAAGTATTAAGTAATAAATAATTTATTTACATATATAAATATGCATTTTTTTTTCCTATCAGTATTTAAGTAGCTAATCATCTAAGAGTTGTTTTACATATTCTTTATCAACTACCCAAAATTTACTTTCTTCATTATACTTTGTTTTAGTTGCATCAATATTTAGCATACGTCCATCAACTGCAACAAGTAATAATTTTTTAGTAATAACATTAACCTCAGCAACTTTCATTAATTCTCTTCCGATTTTTAATTTGCTTCCTTCCTGAGGATATTTTAATTTTTCTTCAACATAATAATCTTGCTCGTAAGCTAAACAACACAAGAGTCTTCCACATGGACCAGAAATTTTCATTGAATTTAGAGATAAATTTTGTTCTTTAGCCATTTTTATTGAAACAGGCTGGAGTTTATCAGTTACACTATGACAGCAATAATCTCTTCCACAAACTGCAAGCCCACCAAGAACTCTACTTTCATCTCTAACCCCAATCTGCCTTAATTCAATTCTAATTCTAAAAATACTTACTAAATCTTTAACAAGTTCTCTAAAATCAACACGAACATCGGAAGTAAAAAAGAAAACTATTTTTGGTTCAATTAATAAAAAATGAGCAGTTACTAATTTCATATCCAATTCATGCTTCTTTATTTTTTCCCTGCATAATGTCAAAGCATCTTGTTCTTTTATACATAGTTCATTATATCTTTCTAAATCTTTTTTTGTTGCAACTCTTTCTAACCAGGAAACACTATTCTTAATTTGTACTTTTCCTTTTCCACAGTAATTGCATTCATTATCAAGATTTTCATAATTCCTATATAGAAAAATTTCATCATCAGTTTTATTAATATCTTGATCAAAATCAGAAGGAACGCCTTCTGCTATTAAATCCTCATTACTATCAATATCTTCAGCACAAAGACAAGCTCCACAAGGCTGAGAATCACCACAATGATATGGTTGGCCAAGTTGTGAAGCATCCCCTACAACAACTCCTAAATCCAAACCATAGCGAGTTTCAAAAATTACCTTTTCTCCTACTCTTAACTTATTATGCCAAGCACATAAAGCCACTTCATTTGAAGCTGGATTTTTGATTAAATATATATATCCCAAATCAGGATTTTTTTCTTCTATTTTTTCTATAGATTTTTGTTTATTATTCTTCATAAAGTTCCTATTTGCGTTACTTAGTTTAAAAAGATTCGCTACAAATTAAATTACCACGAGAAAAATAAAAAGTCAAACATTCATAAATTCTTATTAAATTATTTTTAAATAATAATATAAATAAGATAATTACTTAAACTAATTAAAATAAAAATACTTCTTATTAAAAAATATTGCCAAATGTAATATATATTTTATAATTAAATTTAAAGGAATTCTAAAATAATGAAAAAAGTACCGTTAAAAAATAAAGTCCTCTTTGGAATAGGTGATATGTATGCAGGTGGAGCTTTTCTACTAGTTGGATTATTATATTTACAATTCATGACTGATATTGTTGGATTATCTCCATCTTTAGCTGGAACGGTATTTCTTATTGGAAAAATATGGGATGCGGTATCAGACCCACTTATGGGGGTTCTATCAGATCATACAAAATCTAGATTTGGAAGAAGAAGAATCTATTTTCTATTAGGGATTTTACCGGTTTTTGTCACCTTTTCGATGCTTTGGATAAAAATATCTCCATCAAACCAATTTGCTTTATTTTTATATTATTCAATAAGCTATATCTTATTTAATACTAGCTTTACAATGGTTCAAGTTCCATACAACGCAATTCTAGCTGATATGACAAACTCATATAAAGAAAGAGCTATAATGTCTGGTATTAGATTAACTTTTTCAGCAATATCAGCAATAATTGCAGGCACAATTCCAATGATATTAATCAAAAGCAATGGGTATACTTTTATGGGAATTTGTTTTGGTATCTTTTATGCGATTCCCTGGATATGTGTATTTCTTGGAACATATGAAAATAAAGAACATGAACTTAGTAATTCAAAAGAAAATCTTAAAGACATTTTATCTCATTTCAACTGTATTTTAAAATAAAAGTTTTAGAAATCATGCTGGACTATTTATTTGTAGTCAAAGTGCCGTCGATATTCTAACTACTTTATTTATTTACTATCTTACATATGTTTTAAATAGAGCTAATGAATTTTCTTCTGTAATGGCAGCAATGTTAATTGTTCCAGTAATTATGATGCCTATTTATACAAAACTTGCGAACAGATACACCAAAACAACACCTATGCATTTTGGTTTAGTAATATGGATTATAGCTTTATTTTTCTCATTATTCTTAAAAGAGGGCCAAAATAGTATATTTATATACATTATTGCTGCTGCAAGTGGAATAGGCTCTGCAAGTGCTGTTTTTGTTCCTTGGACAATATTAGCTGATGTAAGTGATGTCGATGAATTAATTTCAGGTAAAAGACGCGAAGGACTTTATTCTGGAATGGCTACTTTATTAAGAAAAATAGCTCAAGCAACAGCTATATTTATAGTTGGGACATATCTTGAACATATTGGCTATGTTCCTAATTCTATACAAACGCCTTCAACAATTTTTAAAATAAAAATAATGTTTGCAATTTTCCCAATTATTCTTCTAATAATAGCTCTTATTTATTCTTATAAATATTGTTTAACTCAAGAAAGACATAATATTATAATAAATGAGATAGAAAGACGTAAAAGCAAAAGTAATAAACTTCCACCAGAAGAAACTATAGTTGTTTGTGAAAAAGTAACAGGTCAATCGTTTAAAAACTTAAGTGATATTAACTAAAAATATTTTTCTTAAATCATAGAAAATTTATAGTTTATTTTATATATTAATTATATAAACAAGGCGAAATAAAACACTTGATTAAATAATATATAATTTCATAAATTGTATTCACAAATAATATGATAGGAGAAAATATTGAATAATTCCAAATTATATCATCCAATTAAAATAAAAGACGTTTTAATTGATGGAAATTTATTTTTAGCTCCTTTAGCAGGATATACAGATATTCCTTTTAGAACCTTGTGTAAAAAACATGGTGCTAACTTAACAACATCCGAAATGGTTAGTACAGAAGGGATTGCAAGGGGAAATCGCAAAACTACAGAATTAATGACGAGAGCTGAAAATGAGAAATTATTTGCTATTCAAATTTTTACAAATAATCTTGATTCTCTAGAAAGAGGTTTTGAAACTTTATTAAATTTTAATCCAACTATTATTGATATAAATTGTGGTTGTCCTGTTCCAAAAGTCGTAAAAACTGGAGCCGGTAGTGCTCTAATGAGAACTCCAGAAATAATGGCTTCTTTAGTAAATTTTATAAACAAAAATACTGAAATTCCTGTAAGTGTAAAATTTAGAACTGGATGGGATGTTGAAAATGAAAATTATTTAGATTTTGCGAAATTAGCAATTGATAGTGGTGCTAGTTCAATTTGTATGCATGCCAGAACAAAAACTCAAGGTTACATGCCAACTGCGCATTGGGACCGATTAGAAACTTTAACCAATATGGTTCATACCCAATATAAAGATGTTCCAGTATTTGGATCAGGTGATTTGTTTGAACCCAATGATGGCCTAAGAATGCTAAAAGAGACAAACGTGGATGGTCTCATGTTTGCAAGAGGCGCTATTGGCAACCCTTGCATATTTGATCAAACAAAACATTTATTATTAACCGGAGAAGATATTTATCCTTCTCCAATTAATCAGAAAATTGAATTAATTTTAGAACAACTAGATTTAATGTGTTTAAATCGTTCAAATGAAGAACTAGCTTTTACAGAAATGAGAAAACATTGTTGTGCCTATTTAAAAGGTGTTCATGGCGCTTCTCATGTCAAACAATTACTCATGAAAGCAAAAAACAGAAATGACTATATTGAGGCTTTATCATTATTAACATAAAAATTAGAGACATGTGTTTTATCCACATGTTGACCCTTTCATTATGATAATGATATCTTTACAAAACTAAGGGGGATCTTTAATGAGATTATTAGTACTAGGCTCAGGAGCAAAAGATCATGCAATCACATGGTTCTTTTCACAAAGCAAACTTATTAATGGTTTATATGTCGCTCATGGAAACATAGGAACTGAAGGAATTGCCGTAAATCTAAAATACGTAAACCCATCTTCTCCAGAAAGTGTATACAGAGCTTGCTTATTGCATAATATTGATACTGTTTTTATTGGCACAGAAGCTCCTTTAATGACTGGAGTAGTAGACTTTCTTAAAGATAAAGGCATTGTTGTTTTCGGAACGCCTTCTCACTGTTTAAAATTAGAGAATGATAGAGAATATGCAAGAGATTTTTCTGCAAAAAATAATATTCAAATTCCAGAACATAAAATCTTCAAAGATTTCAATACTCTATCTAAATTTCTAGATAAAAATGAAAATAAGAGATTTGTAATTAAAAGTAATGAACAGGCTCCTAGTAGAGTAATGATTGATAGTGACAATAAGCAAGCATTATTATCCTTCTCAAAAAAACTACTAGATAGTGCCCCAATATTATTAGAAGATCACATAGAAGGATTACCTCTCACAGTAACTTTATTTATTGATTATAACGGTTTTCTAACTTTACCAATTTGTAGTGAATATACAAAGACAGAAGAAGGTGGTCTACCAACAGGTGGAATGGGTGCAATTTGTCCTGTACCTATATCACAAAAAAATAAAGAAGAAATAAAAGAAAAAATAATTAAACCTGTATTAAAAGGAATGAAAGAAGAAGATTTGTTGTATAGAGGAGTACTTACTCTATCTATAATTCTTCATAAAAGCCTTGGTCCAATCTTAGTAGATTATCATGTACGTTTAAATGACCCCGCAACTCAAGCTATAATTCCTTTGATTAAATCTGATGCCGTAGAATTATATGAAGCCCTTAGTAATGATTCTATAAATGATTTTAAATTATCACTAAGTAATGATACCTGCACTGCTATAGTTATTGCGAGTGAAGGATATCCCGGAAACCCTATCATAAATAAAGAATTAGCACAAATTTCATCACCCTTATTGTTTAATACATTCAGTAAAGATTTACCATTATTTTTCTATGGTAGTGTAGATAAAAGTGGTTCAAAATTAATTACAACTGGGGGACGTTGTATAACTGTTGTAGGTAGGTCTAATAATATTATTAAAGCTGGTGAAGAAGCATATAAAGCTATTAAGCATATCAAATTTGATGGCATGTGGTATAGAAAAGACATCGGAACTAAATTTTATGATATTTGTAACTTCTAATTTATTTATATTTTAATAATTTTTTAAAATCATAACCACCCTTCAAAAGGGTGGTTTGCTCTGAGGCTATAAGCCTCGGATATACCGACAACGTCTCAAGACGCTTTTCGTGTACTTCCGTCCACT
>RZYO01000182.1 GCA_009930325.1 Spirochaetia bacterium
TTGTTTATAGCAGCTTATTTAGGTAAAAATATAAAACCTTCTCATAAATATCAAAAATTTGATTATTATAACAATGCTGATGAAATAAGACATAATTATCACACTAATGGTTTTAAAATGAAAATGATAAGTGCTCAAATACCTAAAAAATTAAAAGTAAAAAACAGTGGTATTTATAAATTTTCTTTTTACAGGACTTGTAGAGTAGAAGCTTCTAAAGCATTTGCTGCTAATTGGTCTTTTTATAATCGTTTGGATATATCAAAAAGAAATACTTTTGTAGAGAAGCCTGCTATAAATAAGGATTTATCAAATTATAATGAATTAGAAATATGAAAATTAAAGAAGTAACCTCAAGAATAAAAAATACATTTAAAGCTGTTAAGCAAGATGCTGGAGGATTATCTGATAGATATCTATATTCATTAGTTTTAAAATATGGTAAAACTTTAATGAGAAGGCAAGATAATTTAAATCGTATCTTAAAATATCATAGTATTTGGAAATCTTTAGATTGTGTTAAATTAGAAGAAATATCAAGAGCTTCTGAAAACTGTACATGTGTTATTTCTAATTGTAAGATATTACGTAATGAAAAGAAACTTCCTAAATTTATTGATGGTTATTGGGGTCCTTTAATTAGATTTGTAACTTCTTTAGATCAATCTATAGAGATAAAACCTACTACTCCTATTTCTTATGAGAAAATGATTAAACAAAAAAACTTTAAATACAATAAAACTAAATATTATTGGTATTTAGATGGATATTTATATTTTCCAAATATAGAATGGGATGCTATAAGATTAGAATGTGTACCTGAAGATGATATAACAGAATTTACATCGTCAACAGAAGATGATTGTACTTTTACTCAAGATAAAGATTGTCCTATTCCTGAGTTCTTATTTAGTGAAATAGAACAAATGATAGCAGCAGAATTAGGAATTAATTTGCGTATTCCTCCTGATCAACAACATGATAATATTAATGTTATAGAATAATGATAAAAGAACTTGAATATAGAACTTTTGATGAGTTGTTAGACAGTGTTAAATTAGATTTTGAAACTTATGATATAGAAAATATGATAAGCAATCAAACTTTAATTAAGATAGCTCAAAAAATAAATAAAGAATTAGGTTTAAAACTTAATCCTTCTAAAACAAAAATATTAGATCTAAGAAAAGGTAAGGCTAAACTTCCTTCAGATTTATATGTATTGAACTTTGCGTTAAGATGTGGAGAAGAATATTCATATGAAATAATGAACTTTCCTCAAGCTTATGGTACATATCAACAAGGAGTAGAAGAAGGTACACGACAAGCTACAGTAGATTTATTAGCTAGAATGGTTAAGCAATATACTGTAGTAATGGATATAGAACCTGGTAGCAATGTTGTAACACATAACTTAGGTACTACTAATGTTGTTATTCAAGCAGTAGGACCTACAGGTAATATTTTAACTTTTGATGTAAACATAACAAATTCTAACCAAATAAGAATTATATCAGAATCAGATGTAACCCAATCTAATATTAAAGTTATAGTGTTAGGTTCTAATTCAAGTTATGGTGTATATTGTCCTCCTCCAGGTACTTTAGCATGTCCTGCTGAACCTGAAATAATAAGTGTAGAAAATACTACATCTTGTCCTACATTGACTTGTAATACATCAGGGTGTGATACAGTAGCTTATACAGATAATAATAATTATAAGAAATATAACGTATTATATCAATTTAGATTGTTAGATAATAAATCTACTACAGTTGATGAATTTAACATGACATCTTTGCATAACGATATGGCTACTGTTAAAAATGGTTATTTAGTTACAAATCTTGATGAAGCAACTGTTCTAATTAATTATCAAGGACAAATGGAAGACGAAGATGGTAATTTATTAGTATTAGACGATCCTTTAGTAAATGAATATTATGAATATGCTTTAAAGAAACGTATTTGTGAAAATCTAATAGCTAATGGAGAACAGGTAATAAACTTATATAATCTAATAAATAATGAATTACGTAAAGCAAAAATAGATGCTCATCATTATGTAAGAACTCCTGGTTTTAAAACATTATTAAAAACATGGAGAATGAATAGACAAGCAATGCATGTTAAATATTATAATGCTTTTAAAAGCTAAATATGGCAGATAAATTACAAAATACAAGTAGTGTTAAAACAAACACCTTTGTTAAAGGTATGGTTAAGGATTATGCTGATATGTATATGCCAGAAGGTGCTTACATACAAGCTATAAATGCTATTAACAATACTCATTATGGAGAATCAGGTACAATAGGAAATGAACCTTCTAATAAAGAATGTACATCAGCTCCTTATGCTATTATAGGATTTGCTTATAAAAACAACAACCAATGGGTATTATTTTCTACTAATAGAGGTACGCATACTTCTTCTAATATAGGAAATGATATAGGTATATTTGATGAAGCTACTTGCACTTACACTTCTATATTTAACGAAGGAGATAATAAAAATTGTTTAAATTTTGCAGTAGTAAGTCCTATAACCGCAGTATGTAAAGAGAATTATGATTGCACATGGTCTGTATATTGGCAAGATGCTCATAATTCAGATAGAGTAATAAATTTAGATAACCCTCCTTATATTTCTAATGGTGACTTAGATGGAGACCCTTGTACAGATCCAGGTGTATCTCAAGTATTAGATTGTGATGCTATTAGATTACATCCTTTAGTTCAACAACCTTGTTTACAAATAAGAAAATCACAAGGAGGAGGACAGCTTATTAATGGTTCTTACATGGCTTTAATAGCTTATACTGAAAATGGTATAAGACTTACAGATTATTCAATGCCTTCTCCTACAACTTCTATATGGACACATGAAGGAGTTAGTGGTAGTATAGAAATATTAGCTTATAATTTAGATTCAAATTTTGATGAATATGAATTAGTAATTGTTGCTACAAATAATCAACAGACTATTGCTAAAAAAGTAGGTAATTATCCTATAACAACTACTACAATACATTTAGACCAAATACTTCAAACACTTCCTACTATAGATATATCATTATTACCAATGAAAAGTGTAATATATGAAAAATCAGATAAGATGTTTGAAATAAATAATTATCTTATTAGAAGTGGTGTAACATCTCAACCTTATTTTAACTATCAACCTTTAGCTAATAAAATTAAAACAGAATGGGTTGCGGTAGAATACCCTAAAGATTATTATTTTTCAGGAGGTACTTCTGTAGGTTATATGAGAGATGAAGTATATGCTTTCTTTATAAGATGGGTTTACAAAACAGGAGCTAGATCTGCTTCTTTTCATATTCCTGGAAGAGCTAAAGAAACATCTGATAGTGTAAGTACTGCATCTAACATAAATAAAGTTTATAGTAACGAACTTGAAAAATGGCAAGTGTATGACACATCTACTGTAAATAGTGATTCAGGATCTGTTTTTGACAGTATTATCAATGTTAATCCTGCAAGAATAGTTAACAGTGGTAAAATGGCATATTGGGAATCTAAAGAAAGATATCCTGTAAATACTGAAATATGGGGAGATTTATGTAATGAACCTATAAGACATCATAAAATACCTTCTGATGAAACAATTCCATTAAGTAGAAAAACATCATCTAATGAAGAATTTATAAATGTTATAGGAGTTAGATTTGAAAATATCAATCATCCTACAGATCAAGAGGGTAACATTATTGAAGACATAATTGGCTATGAAATACTAAGAGGAACAAGAGAAGGTAATAAGTCTATTATTGCAAAAGGATTGTTTAATAACATGTGGGAATTTGATATTCCTGGAATATCCACTAATGGATTATTTCAAAACTATCCTTATAATGATTTAAGAGATGATCCTTTTTTAGTTACAAATGCTCAAAACATGACTAACTCTAACATAGATCCTAAACCTTTATCTACATATAAAAAAAATATATTCTCATTTCATTCACCAGAAACAACTTTCTTAAAACCTTATATAGGAGATTCTTATATAAAATTATCTAAAGAAGCTATTGGCACATCTAAAGGTAGATATGAAATTCCATATTTACATCCTCGTCATAAGATTATAACAGATGCTACATTCTTTACTGCTGTACCTTTAGCAATTGGTATAGGATTAGTAGCAGCATTAGGTAAAACTTCTTTTAAATCTGAAGTAGGTGCTACTACCCCTGTAGCTTCTACTTTAGCACATGCTCAAAGAGATGCTGGGGCAGCAACAGCTATTCCTGATTTAGTTGCTAACATAGCATATCAAACAGCTTCTGTAACTGGTTTAGGAAGTGTGGCAGCTACAATAGCAGGTGTTACATTGGCTATAAGTAACTTTATGTATTTCTTTGGAGAAGGAATGGATCAAATTTTATCAGTAATAAGAAATATAAGTAAATGGAGAGATTATGCTTTACAGTTTAACAGTCATGGTTTATATGATAAATGGGCTAATGTAAGTAATAATGGAGTACTTCCTTCTACAACACCTTGTATTAGACGTAAATGTTCTACTGTAAAATACATAGGTTCTCAT
>RZYO01000183.1 GCA_009930325.1 Spirochaetia bacterium
CCGAATAGATATTGCTAAAACGACCGAATAGATATTGCTAAAACGACCGAATAGATATTGCTAAAACGACCGAATAGATATTGCTAAAACGACCGAATAAATATTGCTAAAACGACCAAATGAGAGTATATTAAGTATGAGGATATATATGAATAATGAGACTTATCTACCAAGATTAATTGATAAACAAATAGAAACATACTTAGTGACTTTTGGTGCAATTTGTATTGAAGGCGCTAAATGGTGTGGTAAAACTAGTACTGGCTTAAAGCATAGTAATAGTAATATTTATATTGGAGATCCTTCAGGGAATTTTCAAAACAAAGCTTTAGCTCAAATGCAGCCACAAACAATTTTAGTAGGAGAATCGCCTAGGTTAATTGATGAATGGCAAGAAGTCCCACAATTATGGGATGCAGTACGGTTTGAAGTTGATAAAAGATCACTGAAAGGTCAATTTATTCTTACTGGTTCTGCAACACCTACCCAAAAAGGTGTTCTTCATAGTGCTGCAGGAAGAATAGCAACGCTTAGAATGCGGCCAATGTCTTTATTCGAATCCAAAAATTCATCTGGTCAAATTTCACTTGAAAATATATGTAATAATGAATTTAAAAATATAATGGTTGAAAGCCCTACTTTACAAAAATTAATCTCTTATATAGTAAGAGGAGGGTGGCCAGGTAGCTTAAATATTAATGAAGATAATTATTCAATAATCTCTAAGGAATATATAAAGGCTATTATTAATCATGATATTTATCGTCTTGAAGGAATTAACAGAAATACAAATAAAATGTATAAATTATTAAAATCATTAGCTAGAAATGAATCTACAACTGTATCAATAAATACACTAAAAAAGGATATTAAAGAAATAGATGGAGATACTATAGATAATGACACAATTTCTAGTTATTTGAAAATATTTGAAAGAATGTTTTTAGTTGAAAACCAAAAACCTTTTTCATCAAACATTAGATCTTCTATCAGATTAAAAAGTTTAGAAAAAAGGCATTTTGTTGATCCTTCTTTAGCTTGTGCATTATTAGATATTTCAGAGTCTATGTTATTTAATGATTTAAAGACTTTAGGGTTTTTGTTTGAATCATTATGTGAAAGAGATTTAAGAATATATTGTGAGTCTTTTGGTGCAAAATTATATCATTATCAAGATTATGATAATGATGAAATAGATGCAATAATTGAACTTGATAATGGTGATTATATTGCAATTGAAATAAAATTAGGTGGTAATCAAATTGATGAAGCTGCTAAATCGTTAATAAAAATAAAAAATAAACTTATTAATAAAAAATTAAAAGCACCCAAAGCTTTATGTGTAATTTGTGGTTTATCGAATGCAGCATATTTAAGAGATGATGGAGTTTATATTGTTCCAATTACAGCTTTAAAAAATTAATTATTTATATGTAGATGATTTTTAAAAGTGCTATAAAACTTTTTATAAAATTGTCTACATATTTATGTGAATTATAGTTTTGTGCGTCTCACAATAGTTTTGATGATAATTCAATTGCTTTCAAAATTGAACTTTATCAATAATAGCACTACATAAGTTTTTATTTGGACAAAGTCTATTTCAACTTACTTGGACAGTATTACTTTCTTTTTATTCCCAATTAAAGAAAAAAAACATTTTTTTGCGATAATATTTTAATAAATGGTTTTAGATTTCCTTATATATTTGATAAATCATCAGATAAAAGAAAGTCCTTTATACCTATATAATATATACCTTTATCATCATATCGAGGAGTTGCAAAATCTTTCACTATAATTATTTTTTTAAATGAATCCTTAATTCGCTTTAATGAATTTATTTCTTGTTCTACCTTTTCTTTAGTATCAAGATTTAGTGCTGATTGAATATAATATCTAATATTTCCTCTATTAACTACAAAATCAACTTCCAATTGAGTTCTAATTTTTTTTCTATCTTTTGTTTGATTATATTCTACTATACCGACATCAACATTATATCCTCTTCTAATCAAATCATTATAAATAATATTTTCCATAATGTGGTTTTCTTCAATTTGTCGAAAATTTAATATAGCATTTCGAAGTCCTATATCAGAAAAGTAATATTTCAATGGAGTTGAAAAATACTTAGAACCTTTTATATCATATCTTTTCGAACATGAAATAATATAAGCTTCTTCAAAAAAAGTTAAATAATTTGAAAGAGTATTATTTGAAGTATGAATTTGTCTTTCTGAGAAAAATCTATTTTTTAATTTTGTTGCATTTGTAAGAGATCCTATAGAAGAAGAAATAAAATTTAATAAAATATCGAAAATTTCTTTATCATTTTTCAAGTTATTTCTTTCGATAATATCTCGAATATATGTTTCTTCAAATAAGGTCTTTAAATACTGACTTTTTTCTTCAAAAGTATCTAATTTTAAAATATATGGCATTCCACCTAACACTATATAATCATTCCAAGCTAAATCTTTATTATCATAAGTAGAATAAAATTCAGCAAAAGATAAAGGGAACAAATGAATTTCATTACCCCGATCTCTAAATTGTGTCAAAATATCTTTTGACAACATTTTTGAATTGCTACCAGTAATATATATATCTAAATTTGGTTGCTTCATTAATCCTAAAAGAGTGTCTACAAAAGTTATTTCTTGATCTGAGTCTTTAATATATGGATTTTTTATAGATTCAGAAAATTGAATCTCATCAATAAAAATATAATAGTTGTTTTTATCTTTTATTTTTTCTTTAATATAATTATTCAGTTCGAATGGATTTCTGTATTTAATATTATCAATTTCATCAAGGGCTATTTCAATAATGTGAGTAGGCTGTATTCCATTTTTCAAAAGATAACTTTTATACAAATTAAATAGTAAGTAGGATTTACCACAACGTCTAATTCCAGTTATTATTTTTACTCTGCCATTATCTTTTTTCTTTATAAGTTGATTTAAATATTGGTCTCTATTGATTTTCAAAAAATACTCCTATTGATTATTATTGCGGATATCCGCAATTTTTATCTATATATATAATAACACCTATTTAATCAAAAATCAAACTTACAACTGAAAAAAAATGCGGATATCCGCACTTTTTATTTGTACATTACTTATTGTCACTATTATTATTCATATATGACTCATTATCAAAACAAATTTATTAATTATGTCGAGATCTAAACAGTCAATTTAATAAGTCAAGATTCTTCTTTTTTTCAGCCATAAAAGTTTAATTATATAAAACAACGCTAAAAGATGGATTTGAAGCTTTTGCTTCTAAAATTGAACAAATAGTAAAAATATTAATCCAAACAGATATTGTATTATCAAATAAATATGTTTCTTTATTATTAAATGTATTTAACTTTAACTTTAGTAGACTTAGTTACTTTAAAGCTTCATCTTTAGTTGCTCAGTTTTCTTTAATTTATGAAGTTTTATTTAATATATAAATCAAGTAGATTAAATTTTCTTTTTTTGATTATTGAGAAATCTATGAAATAGATAAAAAGTAATAATTTGCATTTTTTATGATAGTACCATAAATTTTATAGTTAAATTTATGATAGAACAATCATTTTAATATTATTTTTATTATTTCATATATGCTTTTAAAGATATTTTGCTAAATTGGTTTGAACTATTTCTTGTACTTTATCAATAATAGCACTACATAAGTTTTTACTGAGACCAAAATCAAGTCCTACTTGGAACATATCTTTTTTTGTTGGATTGAAGCCTTCGCCATTAATTGTTGTAGCATGCTCTCCATTAAATGAATTACTATGAGTTAAATCATAAGCAGGGGATAATTTCCATTTATTATTATCATAGAGGAATGAAAAATTCTTACTATGATCATCTCTATTGTGTGAGAATACATTAAAGCACATTAGAGTATACATTTGTTTAACTTGAGATATATCTTTTGTTAAATAGAATGTAAGTTTTAATAAATCAAGATAATCCAAATTATGAAGTCTGTGAGATGTTTCAAGTAAAGCAGAAGCAGAAGCCATATGGATTTTAGTATTATTTTTTCTATCAAATCTTTTTATTCCAAAATAGCCCGAGGTTATATTTGATTCAAATAGTTTTACTTCAGGTATTTGAATATCACATTTTTTTGCACATAATAAGTATTCATATTCTTGTATTCCAATATCAGGTGAATCTTGAGAGTTCGGGAATTTAATTATCCAATCTTCTTTATTAATTGTTTTAAATATTTTAGGGTTTTCTCCATTTGAGGAGCCTGCATTTTTAAATATATAATCAAGACCATCTGTTTCTTGATTGTTTAAAATTAATTTACATTGCTCATTAATAGAATCTAAATCTTTTTCTTCTAGATTTTTTTTATAAATTATTTCAGTTGGGCTATATTCAAGAGCACCTAATGTAGAATCTCCAATAATGGAAAGCCTGTATAAAGGTGTGATTTTTTTATTATGGGCTTTAGCTCGTTCACAAAGCGATGAATAAGAGCTTTGGGAACAAAAAACCACCTGCTATGCGGGTGGGTAGCAAAAGTTATACAAAAACCTC
>RZYO01000184.1 GCA_009930325.1 Spirochaetia bacterium
ATAACACTTTCTATCTAATAAAAAGATAGTTTTCTCTCTTATTGGACAAAGTCGCTTTCAACTTACTTGGACATTATCACTTCCTTTTAAGAAAAAAAATACATTTTTTGTTAAAAGGTGTTGACAATAAATTCTCTACAGTGTATAAACAACATCGTTAACGCCGCTTTAGCTCAGTTGGTAGAGCAAAGGACTGAAAATCCTTGTGTCCCTGGTTCAATTCCTGGAGGCGGCAACAATACGGAAGCAATGCTTTCGTATTTTTTTTTGCATTTTCAATTTCTTCAAAAAAAACAACAAATAAATAAATATTTATCTACAATTCAACTATTTTGCAACAGTTTTTAAATATTTATTCACATTTTATACAATTATCTATCTTTTTTGTTGCCTAAACACTTGATTATGCAACAGATTTTTTATATTATTACATCAATTTAGACATATTAGGGTTTACAATCAATTTTAATAAAAAAGGAATTATACTTTGGCAACATTATTTTTAGAAGACGGTAGTAAATTTGTTGGGGAAGCCTTTGGTGCAAAAGCTCCAAAAATTAAGGATATTTCTCAAAACTCAAGTATTAGTGAAATAGTTTTCAATACTAGTATGTGTGGTTACCAACAAATATTAAGTGATCCCTCCTATAAGGGCCAAATGGTATGTTTTACATACCCCCAAATTGGGAATTATGGAGTAATACTTAATGAAGAAGAAAACATATTAAGTGAAAAAATTCATGTAAGTGCAATGGTAGTAAAAGACTATTACGATGGAGAAGTTGATAATGATAGGATAAAATTAGAAACTTATCTATTAGAAAACAATATTATTGGGATAAGTAATATTGATACAAGGGCTTTAACCTTACATCTTAGGGATACGGGATTTAAAAGAGCTATTATTATTAATGAAGATAATATAGGAAAGGAAGAAGAAATGTTTATTCAAAACTATCTTTTATCCTTTCCTTTTATTTCAGAAACTAATCAATGCGAAAAAGTTAGCACAAAGATAAAAATAGTAAATCCAAAAAACAATAATATATGCCCATCAAAAAATCCAAAAATCAGATGTGCTTTAATTGATTTTGGTATAAAAAAATCAATTGTTAAAGAATTATATAATAGAGATGTAGAAGTAACACTATTTAATTCAAATACAAAAAGCGAAGAAATTTTAAACAATAGTTTTGATTTATTGTTTTTAAGTAACGGGCCCGGAGATCCCGAGACTCAAGTTGATGCAATTAATTTAGTAAAGACTTGTCAAAATAAAATTCCAATTGTTGGAATTTGTTTAGGTCACCAAATCATTACATTAGCATTAGGTGGTTCTACTAAAAAAATGAAATTTGGTCACCATGGGGCTAATCAACCAGTAACAGATGTTTTTACTAAAAAAATATTTGTAACAAGTCAAAACCATAGTTTTGTAACATCAAAATTACCAGAAGGGGCTCAATTATGGTTTATTAATTCTAATGACAATAGTGTAGAAGGAATTAAAATACCAAATAAAAAAATATCAAGTGTTCAATTTCATCCAGAAGCTAGTCCTGGCCCAAAAGATAGCCTTTGGATTTTTGATGAATTTTTAAAAGAGGTTAAATAATGGGAAAGAGATTAGATATAAAAACTATATTAATTATCGGTAGTGGACCAATTGTAATTGGTCAAGCTTGCGAATTTGACTATAGTGGAACACAAGCAATAAAAGCATTAAAAGAAGAAGGATATAAAACCATATTGATTAATCCGAACCCTGCTACGATGATGAGCACACCATTCTTAGCAGATAAGGTATACATGGAGCCATTAACCTGTGAATATGTTGAAGCAATATTTAAAAAAGAGAATATAGATGCAGTGCTTTCAACAGTTGGGGGACAATCTGCACTAAATCTAACACTAGAATTACAAGAAAAAGGATATCTTGAAAAATATAATGTTGAAATACTTGGAGCAAGTGTTGAATCAATAAAGAAAGCTGAAGACAGGGGTGAATTTAAAACTTTAATTGAAAAGCTAGGTCTTAAATCACCAAAAAGTGGAATAGCAAACAATCTAAATCAAGCAATATCACTATCAAATGATATAGGATTCCCATTAATTATTAGACCTAGTTTTACACTTGGTGGTAGAGGTGGTGCAATTGCGAATAACAAAGATGAGTTTATCCAATTAGTAAAACAAGCTTTATTAGAAAGTCCTAACTCACAAATATTAGTTGAACAATCCTTAATTGGGTGGGATGAATTTGAAATGGAAGTTATTCGAGATAAAAACGATAACGCAATAATTGTTTGTTCAATTGAGAATATTGATCCAATGGGAGTTCATACTGGAGATTCAATTACTATAGCGCCTATTCAAACACTAAGTGATATCGAATACCAAAAAATGAGAGATGCTTCAATTGCTATCCTTAGAGAAGTAGGGATTGATTGCGGTGGCTCGAATGTTCAGTTTGCTTATAATAAATCAACCAAAGAAATGGTAGTCATTGAAATGAACCCAAGGGTATCACGTTCTTCAGCTCTCGCATCAAAAGCAACAGGTTTCCCTATTGCACATTGTTCTACAAAATTAGCAATAGGATACACACTAGATGAGGTAGTAAATGAAATTACAGGCAAAAGTGTATCTTGCTTCGAACCAGCTTTAGATTATTGTGCAATAAAAGTTCCAAGATTTGAGTTAGAAAAATTCCCACTTCCACCCTCAGCAATAGGGTCTCAAATGAGAAGCGTTGGAGAATCTTTAGCTTTAGGAAGAACAATTATTGAAGCATTAAATAAAGCAATTAGATCTATTGAATGTGGTTATGAGGGAATTGAAGAACTAAAAAAAGATGTTGATATATATCTAAATAATGCTCATCCGTTAAGGCTATTAGCAGCATATACGAAAATATGTCAGTTAGGCAAAGAATGTATTCATGAAATAGCTACAATTACGGGTTTTGATAAATTCTTTTTATATCAACTGCTAGATCAATCAAAATTAGACAATGAAATACGTAAAAATCCCTTAACAAAAGAATTATTATTAAAAGCAAAGCAATTTGGAATGAGTGATAAAAGAATAGCTTTATTATCAAATAAAACAGAAAGTGAAGTATGTAATTTAAGAAATGATTTCAATATACACATTACTCCTCATTTTGTTGATACTTGTGCTGGAGAATTCGAAGCTCTTACTCCGTATTTATATAACACTTATGGAGAAAAAGCAGAAGGCGAAGTTCTAGGAGAAAATGCCGTTGCAATATTAGCTAGTGGTCCAAATAGAATTGGGCAAGGACTTGAATTTGATACTTGCTGTACTTTATGTTCTTTAACTTATAAAACATTAAATAAAAAAACAATAATTATTAATTCAAACCCTGAAACAGTAAGCACAGACTATAATAGCAGTGATAGGCTCTATATTGAGGCATTAAATAGTGAAAGTGTAATAGAGATTTTAAAAAGAGAAAAAGTAAAAGATGTTATTATCCAACTAGGCGGACAAACCCCTTTAAATATTGCCGAAGACTTGGCAAATGCTAATTTTAACATTGTCGGAACTAGTATTGAGGGAATTAAAGCAAGTGAAGATAGATCTACATTCAAAAATGCTATTGAGAGTTTAGATTTAAATCAAGCTAGAAATAGTATTGCATCAAGTAAAGAAGAAGTCTTTAGTATAGCAAATACTATTGGTTATCCTGTATTAATTAGACCTTCATTTGTTCTTGGTGGAAGAAGTATGTTTATCGCTTATAATTCTAAATCACTTATTGAATTTTTAGAAAAAGAAGAAGTAATTATAAGTAAAGAAAAACCAATTATTATTGATGAATTCTTGGAAGATGCTTTTGAATATGATTTAGATGGAGTATTTGATGGAAAGAAATTATATATAGGTGGTATTCTTCAACACATTGAAGCTGCTGGGATTCATAGTGGTGATAGTGCTGCTGTTTTTCCACCTTACAAAATAAGCGAAGAGCATTTATTACAAATGAAAGAAGCAACTTATAAATTATGTAAATATTTTAACATAGTAGGTCTAGTAAATCTTCAATTTGCAATTAAAAATGATAAATTATATATAATTGAATTAAACCCAAGAGCAAGTAGAACTATTCCTTTTATTTCAAAATACTCCCAAGTAAATCTAATTGAAGTAGCAACAAAAGTTTTCTCAAACATTGATCTTGTACAACAAAATCTTGTTGATGAAAATTCAAACTATTCTTGTGGTACATGCACAATTGGATGGGCAATTAAGGAAGCTGTTTTTTCTTTTGACCGTTTTATAAATATTGATCCTATTTTAGGTCCTGAAATGAGAAGTACTGGAGAAACAACTGGTAGTGGACATACTTTCGGGGAAGCATATGCAAAAAGTCAAATAAGTGCTGGAAATAAATTACCTACAAAAGGGAAAGTATTAATAAGTGTAAATAAAAAAGACAGAAATACAATAATACCGATTGCAAAAGAATTACAAGAATTAGGTTTTTCTATTGCTGCAACAAGAGGAACAGCTCG
>RZYO01000004.1 GCA_009930325.1 Spirochaetia bacterium
TAAAACAATAACACTTTCTATCTAATAAAAAGATAGTTTTCTCTCTTATTGGACAAAGTCGCTTTCAACTTACTTGGACATTATCACTTCCTTTTAAGAGAAAAAATAATTATTTTTCTTTTTTCTATTGACAGCTTAGCTCATCTTTTGTATATTCCCAATTGTTCGCCACCTTAGCTCAGCTGGCCAGAGCACGTGATTTGTAATCTCGGGGTCGTCAGTTCGAATCTGACAGGTGGCTGATTATTATTATTTTTATTTTTTGCCACCTTAGCTCAGCTGGCCAGAGCACGTGATTTGTAATCTCGGGGTCGTCAGTTCGAATCTGACAGGTGGCTTTTTATTTTTTTTTATTTCACTGCATATTCTTTTCTTAGGATTGCAGCTCTATTCAAATAAACATGTCTTAATGTATTTTTCTCTTTTTTACATAAAATCATTATCCTAATTACTTTTTTGAGCATATTATCTATTTCTGGTTCTTGAGAACAAAATAGTGGAACATCACTACAAAAATTTGCATTTCTTAAGGAAGCTGCTGGATTTCTTGATTTTAGATCTGATGTAATTGTAAAATGAATATTAATTAAGTCTTCTTCAACTAAATTATTTAATTCTAATATCTTTTGAAACATTTCTTTAATGGCTATATCGATTTCTTCTATATTATCGTTTTCAACAGTTGTAGCACCTCTAAGTGCACTAATTTCTTTCATAACTACCTCTTTATATAAAAATTGATTCTCCTGCTATATTTACAACTAATGAATAGCTAATATCAAGTATTATTATAAAAATAATTCTAATTAAGTTGATAACAAATATTCTTGTAGGAAATATTCTATCTTGTAAAAAGATTGCAAGAGAATAAACTAAAATCCAAATTCCAAAAACCAAACAAAATAATATTAGCATAGATAATACTTTCGATATAAAGAACATATAATCGCTATTTATATCATAAATCAATCCAAGATTATAATAAGTTAACAATCCAAAACAAAGCCATATCATATACCAATGGACTCTATTCCCTAATTCTAGAACTCTTCTTGATTCAAGCATAACTACTCTTCCCTAGGCGATAAAAATGAAACAAATACGCTACCTAATGTACAATTAACTATTAGCTTTCCACTGTTAGCTTCATTAGAAAGTGAGAAATGATTACTAGTAACAATGAATTCGTTTAATTCCCATTTTAACCCAATTGTTGATACATTTGCTTTTGAGCCGATTATTGAATTAAATACACTAACAGTTTCTCCAACACTAGTTTTAAATTCTTTCTTATCTTTAACTAAATATAAAGAATCTTTTCTTGTTAACCAACAAAGTGGAGGTTCGTAATTTTTAAAAATGCCCCATATACCAAGAAGATGGTCCATTCTACCTTCACCACCACCTAATAAAATATATTCATCACAGCCTTGGTCTTTAGCATAAGCGATTGCTAATTCTGTATCAGAAAAATCTTTATCCTTATCGTAGCGTTGATATTTAATATTGTTAAGCAATTCTACTTTTTTTAAAGAATCAAAATCTCCAATTGCAATATCACAATCCAAACCCAAGATTTCAACAATTTCTAAGCCTCCATCTGCTGCAATAATCAAATCCGATTCTTTTACAAAATTAGCAGGTAGAGATAATGGTGCATTACCATTAGTTACAACAATTGCTCTCATTTTCTTTTCCTTTATTTGGTTTTATTACCCTTCTATCTTTATAATAAAATATTTTTATCTATTTATAAACTCTAATATCAATAAAATAAAATAATATTTATTTTAAAAATAAAATAATATATTTTTTTTATATATTTTGTATTTTATTTAATTAAATTTTAAATATTTGTTAATTTATTCATAATTTATTGAAGTATAATACAAAAAAAATAATTTTAATAAAAAATAATAGTTGTCAAATTATATTATGTAATGTACTATAAATTTATAAAAATTATAAAGAGAGGATATTTTTATGTCGTCAGTTAAAAATCGATTAAGTGCACTTGCACTTAATCCAGCAGATATTATGGTTCCCAAAAAAGGTGTTGATTTAAAGAAATGGGCTGTTGTTGCCTGTGATCAATATACTTCTGATCGAGATTATTGGAAAAGAGTCGAGAATTATGTAGAAAATAGTCCAAGTACTCTAAAATTAATTTTCCCTGAAGCATATCTTGAAGATGGAAATGAAGAAGAAGTAATTGATAGTATTAACTCAACAATGAAAAAATATGTTGAGGATGGAATATTTGATACTTATAAAGATTGTTTCTTTTTAGTAAAAAGATCTGTTGGAAAAAGTCATAGATGGGGGTTAATTGGTACTCTAGATTTGGAATCTTATGATTTTAGTGTAGATTCTACTTCATTAATTAGAGCAACTGAAGGTACAATTTTGTCAAGAATTCCACCTAGAAAAAAAATTAGAGAAAATGCTCCTTTAGAATTACCACATATAATGGTATTAATTAATGATGAAAAACGAACTTTAATTGAACCTTTTACAAATCAATTAGATAAACTGACAAAAGTTTATGACACTCAATTAATGGAAAATGGTGGACAATTAGAGGGTTATTTAATAAATAGTGAAGAGTCCTTTATGCAAATTGCTTCAGCATTGGAAGCTTTATATAATAATCTAGATAAAAAGAATCCTCTTTTATTTGCTATGGGTGATGGTAACCATTCTTTAGCAACTGCAAAAAGTTGTTGGGAAGATATAAAACAAGGGCTTTCAGACGAGGAGATTAAAAATCATCCAGCAAGATTTGCTTTAGTTGAAATAGAAAATATTCATGATGAAGGATTAGAGTTTGAACCAATTCATCGTGTTTTATTTAATTTAGAAAAAAGTACTTTTGATCAATTATTAAGTAATCATTGTAGTAGTTATGAAATAACAGAATTTAAGTCAAATGATGAATTGAAACAAGCTATTGAAGAAATAGAAGGTCAAACTTTTGGTTTAGCTACTAAAAAAGATGGTTTGTTGCTTTATAAATTAAATACTCCGGATGCAGCAATTTCTGCAGGAACTATTCAATTAATTTTGGATGAAATTATTGATAAAAATCTTTGCGCTTTGGATTATATTCATGGATTTAAAGATACTGTTGATTTAGGAAGAAAAGATAATAATATTGCTTTATTAATGCCAGATGTATCAAAACATACTTTCTTTGATGCTATAATTAAAGATAAAGCCTTACCAAGAAAAACTTTCTCAATGGGTGAAGCTCATGAAAAACGTTATTATATGGAAGCAAGAGCTTTAAACTAAACTATTCTAGTAATTAATTTTTCAAAAAAATTATAAAAAAACCCTTTTAATGATTTTTTAATTTTTGTTAATAATCTATTAAAGGGGTTTTTTGTTCAAAATACTATTTGAGCAATTCTTCTGGCACTTTGTATTTTCCTTGTCTAATTATTTCATAAGGTCTTTTACTTGCATTAATTAAAGTGGAAGGTATTGTTCCTTGCATTTCACTATCAACTATAAAAGCAGGTACTCTTTCCTTATAATTTAATATAATATCCATAATATTTGTTAAAGAAGCTTGGCCACTTTCATTTACACTCGTTGAATAAATGGGTGTTCCAAGTTTTTCAAGTAGTGCTTGTAAAAAAGGGTCTGAGGGTACTCTAACAGCTAATGTCCCTCCTTCTCTTTTATTTAATACTACAGTAAGGGGACAAGGCCATAAATTTAATATATCTTGGGGAACCTCGCATATATCTTGAGCTTGCTTTAGTGTTGCTAAGATTAAAAAGGGTTTTGTTTCTTTCCTATTTTTAATATTTCTTAAAGTTTCTTCTGCTTCACCCATTTTAGCGCATAGTCCGTAAATTGTATCACATGGTAATACTATTACTTTATTTTCATTTAATAATTGAATTGTTTTTTCAAAGGTTTCTTCATGTTCTAAATATAATACTTCAGATCTTTCGTCAATCATTTATTATTCTCTCCGTTTGTTTGATATTAATAAATAACAAAGAGAAATTGCAATACCAATTGGTATTGCTAATAAAAAAAATTGATAGTTTTTCCAATTAGAAAATCTAGTTTTTTTTAATACAGCATTTTTAGGTATTTCAGGATTATAATTATGATTTATTTCATAATTAATATTATTATCAATATAATTTACTTTATCGCCAGTATTGACATAACCTAACTCAAAAGCTAAGTCTAAAACTTGTTCTTGATTTTGTAATTGTTCAATTTCTGTTGTTAAATTTTCTATTTTTGTCTCTAATTGTAAATTCTGTTTTTTTTCTTCAATATTATTGCTTTTAAAATTCATATAATGTATAATTGATATGTCAGAAGCTACAGATAATAAAATTATATATGAAATTAAAGTACTTATTATAAATATTTGAAAAAATTTCATTGTCACGAGTCTATCCATCCTATATAATAAAGATGATAATACTTGCTATTATTATTGTAAAGTCTCAGGTGGAGGTTATAATGTCAAAACGAACAAGCTATGCTAGGAATATATTTTTTTCAATTGTTGTTTCTTTAGTTATATTATTAGCTTTAGGGTTTTTATCGGTAAAATATTTAGTTCCTATATATGATTTACAATCTCAAGATATATATAAATTTTTAATTTACTTACTACCAGTTATTATAGGGTTAGCTTTAATTGAAATTGGCTCTATTATTTCAACAAAAAATAGCATAGATAATGAAGATAATGAAGATTTACTACCAAAAAATAGTTATGACTCTCCTCTTTTTAATACTATAAATGATGATCCTCTCGAAAAAAGAGGTTTTAGTAATTATTCAAATTACAATACTCTCGATAATTTGAATTTACCATTTGATTCTGAAGTACTTCAAAAATTAAAAAATTATAAAAATTGTGAAATCATTAATATTTTGAAAGACTATGAGTTAGGTAAGAATAATAATCAACTTTCATCTCCTTTTGATGAAGAAACTACTGAAAAACTTTTTTCTTTATCAAAAGACAACGTATTAAAAGCTATCTCTTGGATTGACCAGGGATCCCCAGTGGTAAATGAAAAAGCAATTGTTTTATCGAATTTAACTGATCAAACAGTAGCTGAAATATCTAAATTATCACAACGTGAAGCTGAATTTGCATTAGATTGGGTTAAAAAAGGCCCTAAGTATATAAATTTAGAAAATCTTAATGAAAGTAATAAATATGCCGTATCACAATTAAATAATGATGATGTTTCTAAAGCATTAGCTTGGATTAATTTAGGTTGCCCCGAAGCAAGAGATCCTAAAGCTGTTGTATATGACAATTTAGATAAAGATACTTTAGAAAGACTTAAAGAATACAATAGTATTCAAGTAAATGTTGGTCTTGATTATATTGATGAAGGTGCTCCAGATGTTGAAGATCCTAAGGCTGTAATTTTACCTAATATTAGTGAAGCAACTATTGATAGATTATTGAAATTTAGTGATTTTGAAATTAATAAAGGTTTGAATTCTTTAGATAATGAATTTATTGATAACTTAGACCAAACAACAATGAAAAGATTAAATTCATATACTCCTGATCAAATTAATTCAGGCTTAGATTTTGTAGATAATGGTCAACCTTCAATTGAAGAGCCACTACCTTTTGATGAAATTACTAATTTAGCTATAAGAAATTTTTCTATTGATGAAGCTAGAGATGCAATTAACTATATATCAAATTCTAAAGAATTAAATCTTGGTGATTTATCAAATAATTTAGAAGATTTTTTAAATTCTGAATTAAAAGATAACTTAAATGAGAATTTTAATTTTGATATTACTCTTGTATTATTTGATAAAGACAAAATTTTAGAACAATCAATAAAAAATAGTTTGTTTTCTCAATTGCCTTCTTATACTTATTTATTTAAAACATCAAATGGTATTGATGCTATAATTTTCCCTTATGAAGGTAAAGTAAAAGCTAAAGATTATATTGATAATTTATTTAAGTCAGATATTAGTGATATTCCTCAGTGTAATGTTAAAATTAGTTATGCAGCACAAGAAAAGAGAAATATCCAAGCAAAAGATTTAATTTTAGAAGCTATGCAAAGTTAAATACTTTATGT
Source organism: Spirochaetia bacterium (assembly GCA_009930325.1). Lineage (GTDB taxonomy): Bacteria > Spirochaetota > Spirochaetia > Sphaerochaetales > Sphaerochaetaceae > Pleomorphochaeta. The sequence goes on from RZYO01000004.1 coordinate 6,105, forward strand.
TTTAAATAATTAAAGCTCATTTTTTATAATTTTCATTATTAAACTATGAGCTTTATTTTTTTTATCGAACGTAAAATTTTTTTAATTATTTATCATTTCAATTCTAATAGTATTTGAGTTATAATTATTTTTCTCTTTTGTAATTTGAATTGGTGCATCATCATTTGGAATTGAAAAAATCATTCTATCTTTTGTTAATATGGTTTTTTCAAAAATGTTTTTGGCTTGATATTTTAAAGCTTTCAATTCAAAATCATTGTATCTAGGACTATAATGCATTAGTGCTAATAATTTTACATCTGCATCTTTAGCAATTTGAGCAGCTTGATTTACGCACATATGTTTTTTTTCTTTTGCAGTTTCTTCCATACCTGCTTCAAACATTCCTTCACATAACAATAGATCAACTTTATTAACTTTATTAGCAATAGATTTTAAATACATTGTATCTGTAATATAAGCAAAAGATCTACCATTTCTATTTTCGCCCATTACCATATCAGACGTAATTTCAATACCATCACTATTTACAACAGACTCCCCTCTTTGTAATCTTCCAAAATCAGGTCCAGCCTTAATTTTATACTCAATTGCTTTCTGAGGGAAAAATTCTCCAGGTCTGTCTTTTTCTCTCATAACATAGCCAAAACAGGGTTTTGTATGATTTAATTTTATTGCTTCAATAAAATATTCATCATTATCAATTATTAAACCTTCTTTAACTTCTACAAAAATTATTTCATAATTAATATACATATCTAAAATTTTTCTTGAAGATTCTATATATTCTTTTAATTTTTTAGGACCATAAATATACAAGGGTTCTTCTCTATCAACTTGTGATGAGAGCATAAGAATTCCTGGTAAACCAGTAACATGGTCTGCATGCATATGTGAAATAAAAATTTTGTTAATTTTTTTCCATTTTAGATTTAACATCTTTAAAGATACTTGCGTACCTTCACCACAATCAAAGAGAAATAATTCCCCTTTTCTTCTTATCATTGAACTAGTAAGAAATCTATTTGGTAATGGCATCATTCCACTAGTTCCTAATACAAATATTTCAAAATCCATGATTGTATTATAAAAAAATTATCTAAAGTAAGCAACAAGATTTACTCATGATTTATGAGATCTAAAACTTCTATTTTTTTAATTCTTCTTAAACTTAAATATACGCTAAAAAATGAAATCAAAATTAGTGAAATTGCTATAATTATTATATTTTTATATGGAATGATAATATCAAAATCAAATAAATACCAACTTAAAGCAGGAATATTTTCTAGGGAGAACTTTCTTAGAAAAATTAAAAAAGTTTTACTTATAATTATTCCTAGTAATACACCTAAGGCAGTTGAAATAACTGTAAATATTTCAATTGCAATGAAATAATTTTTTCTAATTACTTTGTTTCTTAATCCGAGTAACTTATTAACTGCAATTGTTTGATGGTCCTTTGTTATTATCTCTGAAGAAATTGAAGAAATAAAATAACCTGTTAATAATGCTATTACTATAAATACAATCATTAAACTTTGAGTACTTACTAATAAATTATTATAAACAGATGGTTGAATTTCATACCATGCTCTTGAATTGTATCCATCAATATTTAAAGTAGTTAGTGCATCTCTTATTGATATATTATCATATAATATTATTTCTTTATTAACATACAATTGTTCTTTTACTATATTAGATAATTCATTTATATCCATAAAGCATAAGTTTAAATCTATTTCTTTATATCCAGAATCAAAAATTCCTTTAATAAATACTAATTTAGGCCTTATCTTTGTTTCATCATTTGCTATAATTAATGCAGCTTTATCTCCAAGTTTTATATTTAATTTATTTGCTAATAATTTAGAAATATATATTGATGGAAGATTTGATTTAATATCAGATGTTTTTAACTTTAATGATTTTATTCTTTCCTGATTAAAATAAGAAGGGTAAATTGCCTTAATTTGCGTTACTTGAGTATCATCTTTTCCATATACTAAAGCATTTGTAGAAGCAACAAAATCTTCTGTTTTTATAAAGTCATACTTATCAATTAAATTATCTGTTGTATATACCTCAATATCTCCATTAACCAAAAGAGCGAATTTTTTTTCTATTCCAAGTGACATTGAATTTATAAAAATAGAAGATACTATCAATAATGCAACAACTAAAATAATTAAAATAGCTGATCTAATTAATTTAGACTTAGATGTTTTTGAAAATATTATTTTTTTAATTAATAAATGATCTAATTCTTTATTCACTTATATCCTCTTTAATATTTCCATGAGTCAATGTAAGTACTTTATCACATTTATTGGCAAATACATTATTATGTGTAACTAGTATTAATGTTGAGTTTTCTTCTTTAACAAGATTAATTAGTAGTTCTTCAACAAAAAGTGCATTTTCTTCATCTAAAGAGCCTGTTGGTTCATCAGCAAAGATAACCTTTGGATTAATACTTAAAGCTCTTGCTAATGCAACTCTTTGTTTTTCTCCTCCAGATAATTGAGAAGGTTTGTGATTTTTTCTATCAGTTAAGCCGATTTTATCTAATAAATAATCTGCCCTTTTTGTTGCATTACTTTTACTTTGTTTATTTATTAGTAATGGCATTATTATGTTTTCAAAAGCAGTAAAATCATCTAATAATAAACTGTTTTGGAAAATAAAGCCCATTTCTTTGTTTCTTATTTTACATAATTCTTTATCACTTATTTTAGTTATATTTTTATTATTGAATATTACTTTACCACTATTAGCAGCCAATAATGATGCTGCAATTTGTAGTAAAGTACTTTTTCCACAACCACTTTTTCCAACAATAGCAATAGATTTCCCTTGTTCAATGGTCAAAGAAAGGTTGTTTATTATTGTTAGTTTATCTTTAGAGTCTGGAAGTGGATAACTTTTAATTATATTCTCTAATTCAATTATATTACTCATTTAATAATATCTCCATGCTATCGTTTTTTAATAATTTGTTAACTGCAATTTTACTTATAAATATTGTTAAAATAAATAAAGGTAGTGCAACTAACAAAGAGTTTTTAATTGAAAAATTAAGATTTACATCTACTGATAAAATTGGAATCATATAGTTTGTTATTTTATTCAAAAATGAAGTAATAACTGAATAATAATGAATACTTAGAAATGATAGTATTGATCCCATTATTATTCCTGTACAACTGACAATTAACGACGATAATGTAAAAATATTTTTTGTCTGTTTTTTAGTAATTCCTAAAGCTCTAAGCATAGCTATTTCACTTTTTTTTGATTTAATTAGATTAATTGTGCTTCCATAAAGGTTAATTAATACAATTATACTCATTATTGATAAAGTTAAATACATTAATAATTGTTCTAATTTCATAGCAGCATATAAACTTAAGTTTTGGTCAATCCAAGATTCAACTTTTCCTCTATCGCCTACGATTGAAGTAATAGAGTCTATATCGCCAAAAACTCCAATTTTATATGGTGTATATGGTGCATATTTACTAAGCAAATTAATATTCATAAATACATAATAATTATTAAAATCTTTTAATGGCGAATAATAGACTCCTGATATTTCCTTTTCAATTTCTAATGGAACTACTGTAACTGTTTTTCCTTTTTTAAGCATTGTGATATTTACAGGTTTCATATAAGAGAAGGAAGAATTTAAAACTTTTGTATAGCCCATAATAATTCCCTCATCTGAAAATGAACCTTGTATTATTGAATAAGGTAAATTGTTAAAATCATTTTCATCAAATGCTCTTATTTTTCCAAATAATTGAGAGCCATCATCATTTCTAATTATTACGGGAACTTCTGCAAAGGCAAAAGCTTCACTTATGTTATTGTTTTCTTTTAATTGAGAAATAAGATTATTTACATCAATTCCATCATTTACTTCAATTATTGCATCATAGCTATCGAATTCTCTGATAAGTGAAAATTTTTTATCTTGCAAACCAATCATAAAAGCTAAAACAATGTTTAATGCTAAAGTAGAGAACAGTAATCCTAGTGCTATTCTGATAGAAGTTATTTTATGACGATTTTTTGAAGAAAAAGCGTATCTGTTTGCAATTTTATAAATCATCACTTCCCTCTCGATATTGAATATCTATAATTTTATTATTTTCATAAATAACGGTACAATATAGGATATTATTATCATATAAGTTCTCAATTTTTTTATTATTTTCATAATAATAAGAACTGATTAATTTACCATTTTCTTTTATTGAAACATTATCAATATTATTGTTTGAATAAATTGTAGTTGTTTCTTTTATTGTATCATATTCTCTTGTGAATTTATTATAAATTTTTTCAGTAATTATATCTTTTGTTTTGATATAATTTTGATTATAAAAGAATTCTTCTTGTTTTATTAAATAATTATCAAGATTATATTGTTCCTTTTTATTTAACATTCCATCTTTGAAAAATTCTTTATAGATAAATTTATCATCTTTTTGTGTTAAAATGATTTCATTTTCATTTTCTGTGGTAATTTCAATATTTTTTAATATTTGATCATTTTTATATTCTAAAGAATTAATTACTCCATTATGAATTTGAGACTCTTTATAGTTATCCTTTTCGCTAATACTTAGACTTTGTGAGTTTTTTTCAATATCAAATGTGAATAGTTTATAATTATCTTTATTCAAAAGATATATAGAAATAAGTTTGTTGTCTGTATTATACAAATAGAGAAATATTTCTTGTTCTCCATTTTTGTTTAGTTTAACTTTCTTTATGAGTTTATTTGATTTATCATAGTTATAGTAATAAGAATCATTCCCTATCTCTTCTTTTATAAGTAAATTATTTAGATATGTTTGTTTAGTTTGCTCGTCTTGATAATTAATTGTAATTATTTTTTCATTGTTTATTGTTTCTATAATAGTTTTTTTTAAAACATGAGAATTGTGGAATAATGTTTGCTCTAAAACATTATTATTAGCCTTTTCAATTATGTAATAATCATCACCTATATTATATTCTCCCAAATTTTGACCAATAATATTTGATTTAAATGTGGCAGCATATATATTTAATATAAACAATGAGTATATACCAATTAAAAAGGCTTTTTTCATAATTTTCTCTATTTATCAATTCCTACTAAAGCATTTAAAAATTCTTCTTCATTAAAGGTTTTTAAATCCTCATACGTTTCTCCAACTCCGACAAATGCTACTGGTAAATTTAGTTTTTCACCAATTTGAACAAGAGATCCACCTTTTGCTGCACTATCATATTTTGATAAAATTAAAGCATCTAGTTTTATTGCATCATTAAATAATTGAGCTTGAGAGAACCCATTTTGACCAGTTGTACTATCAATTACAAGAACTTTTTTATAATGGTTATCATCGAAACCTTTTGCTCTAATAATTTTATCTATTTTCTTTAATTCTCTTAGTAAATTATCTTTATTATGCATTCTACCAGCAGTATCAGCTAATATCAGATTATCGTTCTTAGCTTTTGCACTAGTAATGGCATCAAAAATAACAGCACCTGGATCGCTACCATTATTTTGTTTTACAATTCTAACGCCAAGTCTATTTGCATGCAATTCTAATTGATCTATCGCAGCAGCTCTAAAGGTATCAGCAGCAGCAAGCAATACATTGTATCCATCTTTTTTATATTTATTTGCAATTTTAGCAATTGAAGTAGTTTTCCCTACTCCATTAACTCCTAATACTAAACAGATAGTTAAATCGTCTTTATAAACAGGAATTTCATAAGGTTTTACTTTATTTTTTAGAATTTCTTTTAAAAGATTTTGTAGTGATTCTTGTGTATCACATTTTTCCTCTTTTGCTCTTTGTCTAAGTTGATCTGAAATATTCATTGCCATTGAAGCACCTAAATCCCCTTCAACTAATAAATCTTCTAAATCTTCATAAAAAGTTTCATCTAATTTTTTTGTACTAAATAAGGCTTTTAATTTAGCCCCAAATTTTTCAAACATGTTTTCTCCAATACTTTTTTTTATGTTGTAGCTAATTTTATATATGATATTAACTTATATACAATATTTATAGAACTAAGTGTTAACACTGAAGTTGAAAATATATCTAAAAAAGATTGTATTTCATTTGTACCATATGCATCATTTATATTATTTATTGCTAATGTTGTAAAGTTTATAAATACATATGATAATAATGTAGAATAAAATTTATCTTGAGCTTTATCAACTGCTAAACTATTATTCATCCATAACGGCTTTAATTTAAAAGAAATAGAATCAATTTCATCAATGTTTTGTATTATAAGGGGTGCATAATCTTCTTTTTCGACTTCTACATAAAAAGGTAAAATTTGATTCTCTAAATTTAATGACATACCGCTGTTTATCGTTTTTCCATTTAATTTAAAAGAAGAATATCCACTATTAGAAATTATATTTATAGATGGAATTATTTTTTTATCTAATAATAAATCTAATATTATGAAATCTGAATCTGTATTATCTATTTTTATTATTTTAGATGAATATGCGTCGCTAATTTTAATAAAATGAATATTCTTCTCTAATATCAAATATTCATTGTTAATTTTGAGTGTTTTAAGTTCGGATTCTTTAATTTTTACAAAATTGTAGTTTTCTTCTTTTTCTTTTATAAATTCATCTTTTGATGTTTTTAATATTTCTTTTGCATTTATTGAATTAGCTTTGTTTTTTATTTTTACAAGGGAATAGTCAGAATTAAAATAGTTTATTAAACTAATTAGTATTTCTTGAGTATTGTCACGAATAAACTGAGTTTTAATAATTTTATTATAAATAGTTTCTTTTTTATTATTATCTAGATACTCAATTTTTACTCTATTTAAATCGTTAATTTTATCAAAAGAGATTAATAAAAATCCATCACATTTATTTTCAGTTAATAAATTAGATATTATATTTGAATCTTTAGAATTTAATAAAAAACCTAATACTGGATTATTTTTCATTGCTGAAAAAGTAAATTTAATATCATCAAATTTTGAAAAATCGATTTCACTTTGATTTTTTAAATTTAATTTATCTATTTCTATATTTAATGTGTTTATTTTATCAATATATTCATCGTTTTGAGGGTCTTGAGAATAAGATGAAATTAGAGTTGATAATTTTTCATTTAAAAGCTCTTTTTCATTTATTAAATCATTTTCACTTTTAATTTTTATAAAATAATCATTTAATTTGATTTGAGATAAATAATTATTACATAAGTCAGTAATATAAAGTAAATCATTATAATTATCTAATTCTTGATTGTTAATATTATCGATATTTGGGTTATCACTATTTTTAATTAAATTATAGTTATTACTATTTATTACTAATGAAGTTGCTATATTAAAATCAGAAGCATAAATAAAATAAGATAAATTAATCATTATAAAAATGATAAACCCTTTTTTCATAAAATTATTCCTCTTGTATCCATTGTAAATAGGCTTCAATAAATACGTCAATATCTCCATCCATAACTGCAATTACATTAGTGTTTTGGGCATTTGTTCGATGATCTTTTACCATAGTGTATGGTTGGAAAACATAACTACGAATTTGAGATCCCCAAGAGATTTCCATTTTCTTAATCGCATTCTCTTCATGCTCTTTTTGTCTTTTTTCTTCGTAATATGCATATAATTTAGATCTTAACATTTTAAAGGCTACTTCCTTATTCATTAGTTGAGATCTTTCATTTTGGCATTGAACTACAATACCAGATTCATAGTGTGTAATTCGAACAGCACTATCAGTTTTGTTTACATGCTGACCACCAGCACCACCAGCTCTATAGGTGTCTAATCTATAGTCATCACTAGTTAATTCAATTTCAATATCATCTTCAATTACAGGGGTAGCATATACTGATCCAAAAGAAGTATGTCTTCTTTTTTGTGAGTCAAAGGGAGATATTCTAACTAAGCGATGAACCCCAGCTTCACTTTTAAGATAACCAAAAGCAAAATCTCCTTTAACTTCAATTGTAGCACTTTTTATTCCGCCTTGATCTTCTAAAATGTCAACAATTGTGGTTTTAAAACCATGTTTTTCACACCATCTTAGATATAGTCTCATTAACATTTGAGCCCAATCACTAGCTTCAGTTCCACCTGAGCCTGAATGAATCGTTAAGTAACAATCGTTTTGATCATATTTTTGGTTGAATAAAGTTTTTATCCTTAAAGGTTTATAAATATTTTCAACTTCTTCAATTTGAGAATTAATTTCATTTATGATATCTTCATTTTCTTCATCATCATATAATTCAATAATTTCATTAATTTCATCAATTGTTTTTAATAGATTTACCCAAGGATAATAACTATCTTTTAAAGAATTTAATTGAGAAAAGATTTTTTCAGGATTATCCGTATCACTCCAGAAGTTTTCACTTGAAGTTAAACTTTCAATTTCTTCTATTTTTTCTTTGACTTTAGAATTGTCAAAGACGCCTCCATACTTTTAAGGCTTCCTCTTTGATTTCATTAAGTATTGTTTTCTTTTCTATATACATGTAATTTTCTCCAACTATAAAATATTTCTACCGATTCTTAATGTAATATTTAAATCCATTTCTTGATATGATTTTAATACTATATCCCAAGTAGGTACAAATAAACTAAATTGATAAAGATTTTCTTCACCAAGGACAGTTCTAGTTTTTAAATATGAATTATCATAAAATAAATTGCAAGGTTCATTAAAATTTATTCCAATCTTAGTTTTATGTTTTTTATCATTAATTCTAAGTAGCTGTATATTATTATATACTTTTATCGCAGAATTAGTTAGGGAATCTTCATTTAAAGATATGTTAATATTATTTTCAAATGGATAAAAACTAAACGGCATTTCAAGCCCATATTTAAAAATCTTTTTTTTCAATGATGTGTTTTTAATTTTAATAGTTAAAGTTAAATCATTTGAACTAAATTTATAATGTTTATTTATATTTATCCCAAGAGAAACCTTAGAGTTTGAGATTAAATCAAACTCACTAAACTTGTTATCGATAATATCAATATTATAATCTAGTTCATTTAATTGATTTTCTTTCATTGTATATGAATTTAAATTAAATTCTTTTTTTAACAATACATCTGTAAATAATTTTTGTTTTTTGCCAGGAATTGCTAAATTTGTTTCATTTTTTTGATAATTATAAGGTAGTAACCCATTAACAAAATTATATCTTGCTGGGAAATATTTTAATTCAAGTAGGCTTCCACCTTTAGAATCAATTATTGCGTTAAAATTTCTTCCACCTGTAATAACTTCATTTTTTTCATCTTTGTCGATATCTTGAATAAAAGGATAAGAAAAATCATCTAAAGAAATTAAGACTTTTTCCAATTCTATTAAGTATTTATATACATTTGATCTGATTTCACCTTTTAAAATTGATGCATTAGAATCATATAGATATGGTGCTCCACATAATAATCGTGGAATTATTTTTGCAATTACTTTCTTTATATCTCTATTTTTCTTATATAATTTTGCAACTTCTATTAAGGAAATAATTCTATTATATAAATAGTTTAAGCTTTGATCTTGATAAAGTACTCCGTGTATAGATTTTTTTGGGACAAGTGCGTCAAAACCATACCAACCTTTTTCTAGATAATCTAATCTTAATGGTTCATCATGTTTATAAAAACAATCAAAAGATAATTCACTGTTTGTAAAGAAATAATCGAATAAGTCAACAATTTGTTTTTCAGTTATTTCACCTTGACATAATTGATTTAAATTAATCATAGCAACTTGAACACTTGAATCATTTAAACTTTTTATTGTTGAAAACATTGTATCAAAAGAAATTTTACCTAACCCAAAATCATGAATTAACTTACTTATTCTTGTATCTATTGGAATAATATCAACATTTCTACCAATTTCTTGCATTTTAAAAGGTTTAGGGGGTAATCCTTCAAAGGTGTTTTTATTGTCTAATGAAATTATAACTTTTTCAATTTTACTTAAACTTAAACAACTTATTAATGAAGGATCCCATATTTCACCATAACACCAAAATGTTTTTGGTAATTTTTTATATTTTTTTGCTATGAAATTTGTTGTATTTTCAATTTGTGATATTCTTTCAGCTGGTGGAACTATTGGTAAAATAGCTTGATGAAAACTACCTGTCATCATTTCAAGTTTATTTGCTTTTGAAAGATTTTTTATTAACAAATTTACTTCTGCATGGGAGCTGTCTAGCCATTGCAAAAGCGCCCCACCTAAATATAGTTGGAGATTTACATTCTCTCTTTTATAAACCTCTGTTAACAAAGGTTTTAATGCAGTATCTAAGATTCGCTGATAAGCTAAGGTTGATGTTCCTGCAGCTAATTGAGAATATGCTCCAACTATATATGACATTTTATGAGTATGACTCCTTAATTACGTTTAACTATACATTGTTTTGGGCACGCATTAGCAGCATCTTCAATTTGTGAATGAGGTTTAGAATTATCGTAAATTGATAAAAAGCCATCCATTGAGCACCCAGACTCAGGGAACTTTCTAACACAAATACCACAACCTATACAACCCACATCACAAACTTTTTTTACAATTGCTCCTGAATCGTGGTTATTACACTTTACAACGTATTCACTATTATCATCAATAAGTTTTATAACATTATGTGGACAAATATCAACACATTTTCCACAAGCTATACATAATTTTGGATCTACTTCAATGTGACCGTTCTCTTTTTTAGATATTGCATCAACAGGACATACATTAATACAAGAGCCTAATTGTAGACATCCTTCTTTACAAGAAAACTCACCATTAAATAATAATGCTGCAGAATTACAATCTTGTATTCCTTCATAATTAAAATCAGTTTTAGTATGTTCACAGTCTCCATCACAGAAAACATATGCAACTTTTCTAACAGCGCTAGTTTCTACACTTTGCCCCATTATTTCACCAATTTTAATTGCGACTTCACTTCCACCAGGAGCACATAAATTAAGTGCACATTCTCCATTTGCACATGCTTCGGCATATCCAGCACATCCCGGATATCCACATCCTCCACAGTTGGCATTAGGTAAAACTTGTTCTATATCTATTTGTTTTTGGTCTTTTGCTACAGCTAATTTTTTTGCTGCAAACGCAAGACCTATACCTAGAAGAAGTCCCATTATTGTTATAATTAAAAATGCTAATAAAATATTCACTTTTTACTCTCTTAAACTAAATGTAAATTCATTAATAAAGATTTATCAAAAGCCATAAATGCTAAAGCCATTAATCCTGCTGAGACAAAGGCTATAGGTACACCTTTGAAACTTCTTCTAACAGGTGATAAATCAAGTTTTTCTCTGATATTACTCATAAGCACAATTGCTAAAGTAAAGCCAAGCCCAGCTGCTAAACCACCAAAAAATGATTCAAGACAAGAATAATTTTCATCAATGTTAATAATTGCAATACCTAAAACAGCACAGTTTGTGGTAATTAAAGGTAGAAAAATTCCTAAAGCTTTATATAGTGGTGGGCTAATTTTCCTTATTACTAATTCAACTAATTGAACTAAAGATGCAATAACTAAAATAAATGATACTGTTCTTAAATATTCAAGTTCAAAAGGAACTAATAAAAATTGGAAAACACTCCAACAAACAACTGAAGCAATTGAAGTAACAAAAGTTACAGCCATACCCATCCCAAGAGCACTTTCACTATTTTTAGAAACGCCAATGAAAGGACACATTCCTAAAAATTGCACTAATATAAAGTTACTAATAAATATATATGTTATTAAAATTGCGATATAGGTCATGCAAGATTCTCCTTCTTAGCTTTTCTTTTTGAATAGAATTCAAAATATGCTTTTAAATACCCCATTAATAATAATGCCCCGGGCGCTAAAGTCATAACTCTTATTGGCCATTTATTTAAGAAAGGTATTTGAATAACTCCATTAAAAGATCCCATTGGAAATAGTGTAATAGTTCCTGAACCAAAGACTTCTCTTATTGTTGCAATTAATATTAATGCTAAGGTAAATCCGATTCCCATTCCAATTCCATCTAAAATTGAATCAAATACTGTATTTTTACTTGCAAAAGCTTCTGCTCTACCTAAAATAATACAGTTAACAACAATTAAAGGTAAAAATACCCCTAGTGCTGTATAAACATCAGGCACAAAGGCATGAAGAATCATTTCTATTATTGTAACGAAAGATGCAATAATTACTATATAACTAGGTATTCTAACTGAATCTGGAATAACTTTTCTAAGCAAGCTTATCATAATATTGCTACAAGTTAATACAAATAAAACACTAAAACCCATCCCTATAGCATTTGAGACCATAGTTGTAACGCCTAAGGTTGGACATAATCCTAGTAAAAGAACAAAAGTAGGGTTTTCTTTAAAAATACCTTTTGTTAGTTGTTTTGTATGATTATTTTTCATTATTTCCCTCCCAAAGACTTAACGAAATTACTTCCGCCAAGTAAGGCATTACCAATGGCAGCAAAGGTAATGGATGCGCCACTAATAGCGGATGCATCTTCACTACTTAATTGAGTTTTTTTAGTTGGTACTACACTTTTATTTAAATATTTAGTCATATACCAACTTTCTTCACTTTTTTTACCTAAGCCAGGTGTTTCACTATCACTTACAACTTTTGCTTGTAATACTTGTCCATCTAAATCATAGGAAGCAACCATATTAATTTTACCACCATATCCTATTGCAGTTAAATTTAATAAATAGCCTTTTTGAGTAGTGTTATCACTTAATGTATAATAATAATTAACAAAGTTGTTATCATTTACTTCTACCATTGTATCACTAATATTAAAGCCATCACTAACTGCTTCTAAAGCATTTAGAGTTTTTTGATTTTCATATTCAATAATTATAGGTTTTGTTACACTATTTAGAGAAGAAAGAACTAAAGCAGCTCCAGCACAAATTATGGCTAAAACAATAGAAGTTTTAATATATTCTTTCATTATTTTGCCTCCTTTGTTTTAACTTGTTTAATGAAGCCAAATTTTTTAGGAACTATGTATCTATCAATTGTTGGAGTTACAATGTTCATTAAAATTATAGCTAAAGATACTGCTTCTGGTAATGATCCAAAGTATCGAATTAAGAATGTAAAAAATCCACAACCAATTGCATATATTATTTTACCCTTTTTTGTAATAGGAGATGTTACCATATCAGTTGCCATAAATATAGCACCTAAAATTAATCCTCCAGAGAAGACTTGTGTTAATACTTCTCCATTAAACAATCCAAGATTATCTCTAACTCCTGCAAAAATCCAGGTTAGCAGAGAAAAAGTTAAAATATAATATACTGGAATATGATATGTAATTATTTTTTTTACTATTAAATAAATACCACCAATTATTAATAATAAAGCACTAACTTCTCCAATACAACCACCAATATTTCCAATAAAAGCATCAATTGCATAAGGCGAAATTCCTGTTGAATTAGATAAAGAAGCTGCAAAAGAAGAAGTTGGATAGGAAGCTTGTGATAAAATTTGTGAAGGGTTTAGTAAAGAGGTTCCACCACTAATACTAGTTTTTACAAACGATAAAGGTGTAGCACTTCCGATTGCATCAACAACATTTAATGTTTTTGGAACACTATAATTACTCATCATAGATGTAAAGCTAAAAAATACAAAAACTCTACCTGCTAAAGCTGGGTTCATCCAGTTTGCCCCTAATCCACCAAAAGTCCATTTTACTACTACTATTGCGAAAACATTAGCTAAAATGATTATTGCAAAAGGAATTGTAGGGCTTAAATTCATTCCTAATAAAAGTCCTGTTAAAAAAGCAGACCCATCAGCTAATGAACTAGTTTTAATATCTTTTTTACCGTCAAAAAATCCTAATAAATATTCAATTAAGCAACTCGAAAAAATAGATACTAATAATACAAAAAGAGCTCTTATTCCAAATACGTAAACACCCCAGAGAGCAGCAGGTGCTAAAGCTAAGCTTACATTCCACATTATTGATTTAGTAGAATTTTTACTGTGGAAATGAGGAGATGATGTCATATTTACTCTCATTTTTTTCTCCTTGCTAATTTTTTACCAGTTTTAAAATAATGAACTAAAGGAATATGTGCTGGACATGTGTATGAACAACAACCACATTCTTTACAATCCATTAAAGAATATTTATCGAGTGCTGTTTGATAATTTCCATTTTTTATATTTCTATAAAGCATAGTAGGCATTAATCCTATTGGACAAACCTCAACACATTTTCCACAGGAAATACAAGCAGTTTCAATAGCTTTGTTTTCTTCTTTAATGCTGATTACTCCGCTAGTCCCTTTTACTACAGGTATATCTAATGAAGAAAAGGCAAATCCCATCATAGCTCCACCACTTATTATTTTGTCTGGTTCTTCTTTAAAGCCTCCACAATAATCAATTAATTCTTTTATTGGTGTTCCGATAGGAACAATTAGATTTTTTGGTTCGTTGATACATTCTCCACTAATACATACAACTCTATCAATTAAAGGTTTATTATATGCACAGGCTTCATAAATTGCAAAACAAGTACCAATATTAGCAACAACTGCCCCAATATCTAAAGGTAGTTTACCACTTGGAATTTCTCTATTAATTGTTGCCTTTAGTAATTGTTTTTCATCACCTTGAGGATATCTCATTTTTAAAGGTTGAACTTTTATAGGATAATTTTTTTCTTTGATAATGGATCTTAGTTTTTCAACTGCATCCATTTTATTTTCTTCTATTCCTATAATAACATTCTTAGCTTTTGTAACCCTTTGAGCAATCATAATCCCTTCAAGAACTTCTTCACTTCTCTCAAGCATAGTTCTATGGTCGCTTGTTAAATAAGGTTCACATTCTACTCCATTAATTACTAAGTATTCAACGAATTTACCTTTTGGTATCATAAATTTTACATGAGATGGAAAAGTTGCTCCACCTAAACCTACAATCCCTAAATCTTTTATAGTATTTAGTAATTCTTCATCACTTTTTTTACTATAATCAACTTTTTCAAAGACTACTTCTTCAGCGTCTTTGTCAACTTCAATTAAGAATGCATCTGCAACAACACTATTTGCAAGAGGTTGTTTTATAATTTTCTTAATTACCCCTGATACTGGAGAGTGAACTTCTGCACTAATAAAACTAGAAGCAGTTCCAATTTTTTCACCCTTTTTAACAGAATCACCAACCTTTTTTAAAGGTTTAGCTGGGGCTCCTAAATGTTGAGATAAACTAACCACTAATAAAGATGGTATAGGCAATGTTTCTAATTTTTTATTATTAGAAAAATGCTTTTGATCTTTAGGGTGCACTCCACCTCTCTTAAACGTTAACACGTCTTTAGGCATTTTAGGCTCCTTATTTTTTCCATTTTGAATATTAACTGATATTTGTGAAGAATAATATCTCTTTTTTATACATTTGTGTGAAAAGAAGATAATTAAAATCAACACTTTGGTAATAATAAAGCTTATAGATTCTATTTTCAAGTATACTTTTAAATAATTTATTTAAAATAAAGTTAATATTTTATTCATTTTTTTATTGATAAATAAATACTGTTATTATATTAAAATTATAAATACAAATTTGTAATATTTGCTTTAACATTTTATTAGAAATCAATAATTAAATATAGATTTTTATTTATTTATTTTTTTTTTATTAATTAGTTTAAAAATGTTTAATCTATAGTTATAATATAATATATGAACCGATTATTTAAATATGCATTTTGGAAGATAAGTGGAATAAAAGTTTATGCTTTAATTGGAAAAAGCGGAACTGGGAAAAGCTTTCGTTCTAAAATGGTTGCTGAAGAATATAATATAGACCTATTAATTGATGATGGATTATTAATTAAAGGAAATAAATTATTAGCTGGAAAGAGTGCAAAACAAGAGGATACCTTCTTAGCTGCTGTAAGAACAGCAGTATTTGATGATTCTGAACACTATAAGAGTGTATTAGAAGCATTAAAAAAAGAAAGGTTTAGAAAAATTTTAATAATTGGAACAAGTGAAAAGATGGTAAGAAAGATAGCTACTCGTCTTTCTCTTCCTCAGCCTGATAAAATCTTTTCAATAAATGATATTGCAACAAAAGATGAAATAGATACAGCGATGAGAATACGTTTTACTGAGGGGAAACATGTAATCCCTGTCCCTTCTATTGAAATAACAAGAACTTCTCCTAAAATTGTATTAGATTCAATGAAAGTATTATTTACTAGAAAAATATTTAGACCTTGGAAAAGAACAAAAGTTTTTGAAAAAACAGTTGTAAGACCACAATTTACACAATTTGATAAAGCAATAATTAGTGAAGCGGCTCTCACTCAGATGGTTATTCATTGTTTGGATGAATTTGATCCTGCTATTAAGGTTTTAAAATTAAAAGCGAAAGTACAAGAAAATGGATATTCACTAAATATAAAACTTAGAATTCCTTCAAAGCACATGATGAAAACTTCAATTGGAGAACTGCAGGAGTTTATTTCTGAATCACTTGAAAAATATGGCTCAATTTTTATTGCTCAGGTATTTATAGATATGGAAGAATGGAATTAAGTAGTTACCACTTTTGGAGCTACTTTTTTCTTTCTCTTTGTATTATCATATTTTTTTGGAACTCTTTTTTTATTAGTATAAGGACGTTTTCTTTCAAGGTTTTTATTATTTACTCTAGGATGTCTTACACAACCTCTTGGGACTTTATATCCTTTCATATCTAATAAATGGGCACAACACAATTCAATTTCATAATTGCTTGGAGTCATAGGAGAAATAAGGACTTTTACTTGCCTAAATGTTTCTTTGAATCTCTCTCTTACAGTTAACTGTTCGTCGCTAAAAAGTATTAATTCTTTTACTAGATGTAAAAGCATTTGAGATCTTTGAACTTCATCTATTTCACCATTTTTATACTGGCGCACTTTGTAATCTAATTCAAGGAGACTGTTTTGTACATTATCTAGAGATGCATACATACTAAAACAAGGCAATAAATATACTAAAAGTTTATATTGTTGAAGTTGTAAAAATATATCTCTGCTATATCCTGATGATAATATTTTATTTACTTCTTCTGTTAATCTGCTTGTTGAAACTTTAGCTAATTCACTATGATTTCTTTTTATAGCAAAACGTATATTAAATCTTAATTTAAAATCAGTTGTAACACTATATTTTATTGCTCTAAGCATTCTTACAGGATCTTCTGTGAAACTTGTTTTTAAATCAATTATTGAAGATATTCTTTTCTTTTTAAAATCTTCCATTGCATTATTGAAATCAAGTATTTGCTCAGTACTTGGATCGTAATATAATGAATTTATTGTAAAATCTCTTCTTTTTGCATCTTGTTCAACTGTTCCAAAGACATTGTTATTGATTCCAAAGTTTTCTTCATCTGATCTGAAAGTTGAAACTTCTAAAATTTTTGTTCCATATTCAAGATGAACTAATTTAAATCTTTTACCAATTATTCTTGAATTCCAAAATAATTTATGAATTTGTCTTGGAGACGCACTAGTTGTAATATCAAAATCTTTAGGTTTTTTTTGAAGAAGCAAATCCCTAACTGCCCCACCTACTATATATGCATCAGCTCCAGTTGATTGAAGTTTTTTTACTGCACGTAAAGCATCCCTATCTAAAAGGGATACATTTATATTGTGTTCATCTTTTGTATAAATCTTTGCAAAAGGAATACTATTGCCTTTTGAATCATTTTTATATCTAATTAGCATTAAATTATCTCATTACTTTTTTATTTGTATTGTTGTAATTTCATATTTAAATAAATTAGAATTACCTATTGAGAATACTATGAATGTTAGCTTTTTGTAAAGTAAGTCATTGTTTTTAGTTGATAAGTTATTTTTAATTTATAAAAGGATAATCATATTTTTCCATTTATATTAATTAACATTGAAAAAATTATGTTATTCGAGTATATATTACCTATATTAAAATTTAAAAATAAAATGTTGGAGTATATATGTCAAATAATAATAAAATTATTGAACCTAAAGTGTTAAAAGGTTTTTCAGATTCTTTACCTAAAATTGAAATTCAAAAAAGAAGAATTATTAATAAATTAGAACAACTTTTTTCATCATATGGTTTTGTACCAATAGATACTCCAGCTCTTGAATATACTGAAGTCCTATTAGGAAAAGGTGGTGGAGAAACTGATAAGCAAATCTTCCATTTTTTAGATAATGGGAATAGAGAGGTAGCTCTTAGATTTGACTTAACAGTTCCTTTTGCAAGATTTTTAGCAGCAAATTTCAATGAATTAGCATTTCCTTTTAAAAGATATCATATTAATAAAGTATGGAGAGGTGAAAAACCTCAGAAAGGAAGATTTAGAGAATTCTATCAATGTGATTTTGATATTGTTGGTATTGATAATAGTGAAGCTGATTTTGAAATATTATCAATGATGAATCATTCTTTTAGTAAATTAGGAATTAAAAATTATAAATTCCATGTTGCTCATAGAGGTTTGTTTAATGCCTTTTTATCTCATTTAGAATTATTAGATAAAAGCGTTGAAATATTAAGAGCTGTTGATAAGCTTAGAAAGATTGGTAAAGATAGTGTTAAGAAAATTCTAATTGAAATTAGTGGTGATGAAAAGAAAGCTGATTTAATTTTAGAATATATTCAATATAATGAAGATGAAACCTTCTTACAAACTGTAACAAGATTATCTGCCTTAAGTGGTTGTGAAGTTGAACATACTACTAGAATGACAGAAATTTATAATTATCTAAATAAAGCAGGAATCAGTGATAATTTTATTTTAGACCCTTCCATTACTAGAGGCTTGGATTATTATACTGGTATTGTATATGAAACATTCTTAGAAGATTTACCATCCTTTGGTTCTGTTTGTAGTGGTGGTAGATATAATAATTTAGCTTCACTTTATACAAAAAATGAATTACCTGGTGTTGGTTCTTCTATTGGCTTAGATAGATTATTAAGCGCATTAGTTGAATTAAATAGCCCTCTTTTACAAGAATCTAGTTCAAGTGATGTTATAATTTTTAATAAAGGTGAAGAACTTTTTGCAATCTCAAATATTATAAGTTCTCAATTAAGAGAAAATGGTATTAGAGTCGATTCTTATTTAATTGATAAAAAACTTCCTCAACAGTTTAAATATGCAGAGAAAAATTCCATACCATATGGTATAATGTTAAATGATGAGACAATAAGTAATAATACATTCACTCTAAAGAATTTAGAAAATAGAGAAACATATGAGCATATATCTATACAAGAAGCTATAGATATAATTAAAGGAAATTAATGAAAGACATGAGTCATTTGCCTGTATATCAACACAGGCAAGAAATTATAGATAGCTTGAATTCAAATCAGGTTATAGTTGTTGAAAGCCCCACAGGATCAGGGAAAACTACACAGATACCTCTAATATTACATGATGCGGGATTTGACAACAATTTATGC
Source organism: Spirochaetia bacterium (assembly GCA_009930325.1). Taxonomy (GTDB): domain Bacteria; phylum Spirochaetota; class Spirochaetia; order Sphaerochaetales; family Sphaerochaetaceae; genus Pleomorphochaeta. The sequence goes on from RZYO01000004.1 coordinate 25,681, forward strand.
ATAGGAATAACACAACCAAGAAGAATTGCAACTTTATCAGTTTGTGATTTTATAAAAAAACAGATTGATGATAAAGAAAGCTTTGTTGGTTATAAAATGCGTTTCTCTGATACCACTACTCAATCAACTAAAATTAAAATAATGACTGATGGTATCTTATTAATGGAATTAAAATCTGATCCATTATTAAAAAATTATTCCATTATTCTTGTTGATGAAGCACATGAGAGAAGTTTAAATATTGATTTTATCTTAGGTATGTTAAAGCAAGTAATAGTTGAGAGACCTGAATTTAAAGTTGTAATATCATCTGCTACAATTAATACAAAGAAGTTTTCTGCTTTCTTTAATAATTGTCCAATTGTTTCAATTAAATCTAAACTTTTTCCAATTGAAGAAATTTATATTAATGAAAGTTTTGCAAATGATGATGTACTAAATAATAAAATTGTTAATATTGTAAAAGAAAATGTTAAAGATAAAACAGGCGATATATTAATTTTTTTACCAGGTGAATACGACATTAAAACATGTATGAAAGCCTTAATTAAGAGCGACCCTGAAGAAAAATTAATGATTTATCCTCTTTATGGTAGATTAAGTAAGGAAGAGCAAGAATCTGTTTTTGATGAAACACCATTTGATAAAACGAAAGTTGTAGTTTCCACCAATATTGCTGAAACTTCAATTACTATAGATAATATTGCAACAGTAATTGATTCAGGTTTAGCTAAAATAAATTTTTACAATCAAAAGAATTTTACTAGTTCTTTAATTACTCTTCCAATTTCTAAATCCAGTGCAATGCAAAGAAGAGGAAGATCTGGTCGAACTAAGAGTGGTAAATGTTATCGCTTATATTCTAAAAAATCATACGCCTCTAGAGATATGTATACCCTAGAAGAAATCTTAAGAACTGATTTAAGTGAAGTTGTTTTGAGAATGAGTGATTTGGGAATTTACGATTATGAGCATTTCCCATTTATCACTAGACCAAATAAAGATGCAATAAAAAGTGCTGAAAACACTTTAAAAATCATTGATGCTATTGATGATAATAGACGACTTACTAAAATTGGTGAATTTATGGTCAAATTCCCACTTTTACCAAGACATTCAAGAGTTGTAGTTGAAGCAATTTTTAATTATCCTTCAGTTATTAATGAAGTATTAATTGCCATTGCTTTTTTATCTTCAAAAACTCCATTTGTTTTACCTCCTGATAAAGTCACAGAAGCTAGAAATGCTCATAAAGCTTTTAATAATGAAAGATACGGTGATTTTGCAAGTTATTTAACACTTTATAAAACTTATGAATCTATTGAAACTAAAACAGATAGAATGGAATTTTGTAAAAATAATTATCTTGATTTTCAATCTATGCAAGAGATTGTTCATATTGTTGAACAATTAGGAGAAATTATTAGTGATGAGAATATTCCTTTAACTGGAAGTGGCTCAATGCATGATTATATCTGTTGTATTGCTAGTGGATTAAAACAATTTATTTGTGTTAAAGAATATGGATATATGTATAATACTTTGTTTGCTAAACAAATTTTTATTCACCCTGGGTCTGCAGATTTTAGAAATTTACCTAAGTATTTAGTTGCAGGAGAATTAGTTCAAACATCACGATTATTTGCAAGAAGTGTTTCTCCTATACTAGAAGATTGGTTAGATGATATTCAAAAAGGGTTAAAATATGAATTGGATGATAAATTAGCAAACGTTGATTCTAATAGAAATTCTAATAAAAAGAAAAAACAAAGTATTAGAGAGAGAGAAAATCCTGTTGAATTAAATCAAAAAAGTGGATCTGTTACTATTTATTCAAGAAATTACAAATTATTAAAAGTAAGAAGTGGTAAGAAAGAAATTTCAATAGCACGAATACCATATGAAGATATTGATTATTTATCAAGAAAGCATTTCAACAGTAAAAAACCAATCCAAAATATTAAAGCAGAAGTGATTTATCAAAATAAAATAATTCAAAGAAATGGAAGTTTTTATTCTTTATTAGCCTTAGCACAAAAATATGATAATCCTAATACTTCAATTACTTTTATTCCTCGAGATAATTTTAGTGTTGAAAATGTAGATGATTTGATTTCTAATTTTGATAAAATATTGAAATTAACACCACAAGGAAAAAATCAATATTATTTTATTAAATTACATGCTTCGCGAGATAATATATTTTTCTATGAACCTTGCAAAGATTATAGTAAAGCTTTAAATGATACCTTATTTGCTTTGTTGGAATTAATTGAAGATTTAAAACAAGTAAATGATAGAGATAATTATAGAAAAGTTCAAAATTTCTATTATAGGTTATTAAAATTACTAGATGATTAATATGTTTTAATTAAGCTTATACTTTCAAAATTATTTTGAAAGTATTTTTTTTCCTTTTCTTTAAATTAATTTACAGTTATCATAAAGGTTGTTTATTAGGAGGCTTTATGAGAATTAGTGTCTTTTTAGTTGAAGATGAATTAATTATTAGAGAAAATATTCAAAATAATATTGATTGGGAAAAAGAAGGAATCAATTTTATTGGTGCAGCTGCAGATGGGGAATTAGCTTTGCCATTAATACTAGAAAGTAAACCTGATATTTTAATTTCAGATATAAAAATGCCCTTTTTAGATGGAATCGAATTGGCAACAATAATTAAAAAGAAGTTACCTAAAACAAAAATTATTTTTTTGACTGGCTATAAAGAATTTGATTTAGCAAAAAAAGCAATAAATATAGGTGTAACAGATTATTTATTAAAACCGATTACAAACAATAAAATTCTTTCATTAATAAATGATTTAGTAATTGAAATAGAAAGTGAAAGAGAAAATGCCGAACTTTTAAATAAATATCATCAAGAAATGGAAGAAAAAAAATTAATTTCAAAAAATAAGTTTATATTAGATTTATTAGCTAATAAATTTAGTTTAGCTCAAATTTTAGAAAAAAGTAAAAAATATGATTTTAATTTGGTCAGTAATAATTATTCTATTATTTTATTAAAATTAAAGTTTAAGTGTTTAGAAAATAAAAACGATCAATTAATTAATGATATTTATGAAGCCTTACCTATTGAAGATGATTGGATTATTTTTAATAGAGGCTATGAAGGTTTAGGTGTATTGTGTGTAAATTTTAATTTAAAATATATTGAGGATTGTAAAAATAAAATCAGCCAATATTTAAATCAATTTTCTGATATTACTTATTTTGGAACTATAGGCCCATGTGTTAATAGAATTTCAAAAATTGTTGAATCATATGAAATGGCAAATAAAGCTTTTGCCATGAGATTTTTCTTGAATGAAAATAATATTATTGCTTATTACAAAGATTTGTTTGTAATGGAAGATAAAAAAAATAATATTTATTTAAATAAATTACAGGATAATGTTATAGATAAAACTTATATCAAGAGATTTTTAAAATTAGGAGAATTAAGTGAAATATCTCAGTTTATTTCAGAGTTGTTAGATAATATTGATAAAACAGCACTCTCTTCCCCTTCTTATCGGCATTATCTTTTAATCGATTCCTGCATATGTTGTAGTGATTTTTTGAAATCTATAAAAATTCCATATTCTGATTTAAGTAATATATCTGTATCCTGTGCTACTTCTTTATCTATGGAAGAATTTAGAGATAGTTTGTTTAAATTATTAGAAGTATCTATAAACTTAAGGAATTCAATTTCATGGGGAAAACATATTGAAATAATTGAAAAGGCTAAAGCTTTTATGGAAAATAATTTCCGGAATAAAGATATTTCATTGATTTCAGTAGCTAATGAAATGAATATTAGTCCAAATTATTTATCTGCTTTATTTAGCACAGAAACACATGAAACCTTTATAGAATATTTAACTAAACTTCGCCTTGAAAAGGCAAAAGATTTATTAGTTTCATCAAATCTTAGATCAAGCGAGATTGCTTATACTATAGGCTATCAGGATGCACATTATTTCAGCTATATATTTAAAAAATACACTTCAATGTCTCCTAGAGATTATAAAAAAGGAGTAATTAATGAAGTATAATAAAAATTCATTACATAGGAGATTAAAAAAATATTTTTTTCATTCAATAATCCCCTTTTCTATAATTGTTGTTTTTCTCCTTGCTTTAATTAGTTTTATTGGAAATTCTTATAACCATATAGTATTAAACATTACAATTGCTAATGAAAATATTTTAACTTTTAAGCATGATGTAGATTATGCACTCTATAGAACCGTTATAGGATCTGCGAATAATTGGGATACAACTTTTGATAAAGATATTAAAGATCCCTATATTACAATTGATAATATGAAAAGAAATATGGAAGATCTAAAAAAAATGACTAATGATAAAGATAATTATATACGAATTGAGAATATAATTAAAAGATTAGATAATTTAAGATCTATGACGGACACAATAAATGGGAAATCACAAATAAAAGGTAATTACGATGAAAATATGAATTTCCTTGAATTAAATGTATATATATTAACTGAGTTAATAACCAATCAAGTTCATGAATATGTATATTATGAAGCAGCTCATTTAGAAGGAATACGAAAAAAACTTGAATTTACTTTATTCTTTACTATATCTATAGGAATTATTTCATTGTTAATATCATTAATTCATTTAAAGAAAATGAATAATAAAATTAAAGAGAGTGTTCTCTCTCCTATAGAAGAGATTTGTGAGGCTACAAGCAAAATAGCAAAAGGAGACTTTGTAACAGTTTTAGATGAGGGGTATGATTATGAAGTAGCTACTTTGTCTACAGCAGTTAATAGAATGTCAAATGAAATAAAAAGGTTGTTAGAAAAAACTAAATTTGAACAAGAGCAATTAAGACTAAGAGAATTACAATTATATCAGGCTCAAATAAAGCCACATTTTTTATATAATACTTTGGATACAATAATGGCCTTAGTTGAAAGTGAAAGAAACAATGATGCAAAAATGTTAATTGAGCAATTATCTTCTTTTTTCCGAACAACATTATCTGGGGGTAGAGCTAAAATTACCATAAAAGAGGAAATAGAACATGTCAAATCATATTTAGAAATTCAACAAGTCAGATACCAAGATATTATGAAATATAAAATTGATATTTCAAAAGATATATTAGATTATCAAATTATTAAATTAACTTTACAACCATTGGTAGAAAATGCATTGTATCATGGCATTAAACAAAAAAGAGGAAAAGGTGAAATTATTATAAAGGGCTATGAATTAAATAATAATCAGATAGAATTCCAAGTAATTGATAATGGTGTCGGTATGAATAACGATAAACTCAATGAAATTAAATCAAAAATTAAAAATAAAATTCCTTTATCAAATGAAATCTTTTGTTTAAGGAATGTTAACCAAAGAATCATATTAAATTATGGTTTAAATTATGGCTTAAAAATAGAAAGCTCAGAAAATATAGGTACAACAGTATTTATAAAGTTCCCAAAAGAACAATAAATTTATTTGCGTTATCGAGCACATATTAAATTATTAAACATTTTTCGTAAAATATTTAACTTTTATTTTTCCTAAAAGAAAATAATTACCATTATTAATAATTTTGTCTGTATCTTTATAACTTATACTAAGAATAAAATTAACACATAATAATAAAGGAGAATAATAATGAAAAAAACATTATTACTTACAAGCATGTTATTCCTAGCATGTAGTTTTTTAATGGCTAACGGATCTTCTGAACAAGCTAAAAATTCAGACGATGATTTAATTGTTGTTGGATATGCTCAAGTTGGAGCAGAATCTGATTGGAGGACAGCAAATACAGAATCATTCAAATCTACTTTTGTTGAAGAAAATGGTTATAAATTAATTTTTGATGACGCACAACAAAAGCAAGAAAATCAAATTAAAGCAATTAGAAGCTTTATTCAACAAGATGTTGATTACATAGTTGTAGCTCCTGTAGTTGAAACAGGTTGGGATACTGTATTGAAAGAAGCAAAAGATGCTGGAATTCCTGTTATATTATCTGATAGAATGGTAAAAGTTTCAGATGATTCATTATTTACTTGTTGGGTTGGTGGAAATTTCGAAAAAGAAGGAAAAGATGCAGGTCTTTGGTTAGCTGAATATCTAAAACAACAAGGTAGAGATAAAGAACAAATTAATTTAGTTACTCTTCAAGGTACAATAGGTTCTTCAGCTCAAGTTGGTAGAACAGATGGCTTTGCAACTGAATTAGCAAAACACTCAAATTGGAATATGTTAGCTCGTCAATCAGGTGAATTTACACAAGCAAAAGGTCAAGAAGTTATGGAATCTTTCTTAAAGAAATATAACGATATTGATGTAGTAATTAGTGAAAATGATAACATGTCTTTTGGTGCTATTGACGCAATCAAAGCAGCAGGAAAAACATGTGGTCCTGATGGTGATATAATCATAGTTTCTTTTGATGCTGTAAGAGCTGCATTTGAATCAATGATTGCTGGCGATTTAAATTGTGTTGTAGAATGTAATCCACTTCATGGTCCAAGAGTTGCAGAAATTATTCAAAATTTAGAACAAGGAAACCCTGTTGATAAAATCAGTTATGTTGTAGAAGAAGTTTTCCCAGCAGAAACTGCTAAATCTGTTTTACCTACAAGAAAATATTAATAATTATATTTACTTAATAGACGAAGGATATTCCTTCGTCTATTTGTTCTAAAAATAATTTAAAGGAGTAATAATTGGAAGATAATATTGTTTTGCAAATAAAAAATCTATCAAAAAGTTTTCCTGGCGTTCAAGCCCTAGATAATGTTGATTTTACTCTTAGAGAAGGAGAAATTCATGCTCTTATGGGTGAAAATGGTGCGGGTAAAAGCACCTTAATAAAAGCATTAACTGGAGTTTATTCTTTTGAAAAAGGTACTATTCATTTTAAAGGATGTGATTTACCAATAATAAATAAATCACCCCAAGATGCACAAAATAAAGGGATTAGTACTGTATTTCAAGAAATTAATTTATGTCCAAATTTATCAGTTGCAGAAAATTTATTTATTGGAAGAGAATCAAAAAAATTCGGTAATATAAATTGGAAATTAATGAATTTAAAGTCACAAGAAATTTTAAAAGATTTAGATATTGATTTAAACGTAACCATTGCTTTAGAAAAATATTCAATTGCACAGCAACAAATGGTTGCCATAGCTAGAGCTGTTGATATGTCTGCTAAAGTCTTAATACTAGATGAACCAACCTCTTCATTAGATGATATTGAAGTTGAAAAATTATTTTCTATTATGAGAAATTTAAAAAAGAAAGGAGTTGGAATTATTTTTGTTACTCATTTTTTAGATCAAGTATATGAAATTTGCGATAGTATAACTGTCTTAAGAAATGGAAAATTAATTGGTGAGTATACTGTTTCAAGTTTACCAAAAGTAAAATTGGTAACAAAAATGATGGGAAAAGATTTAAAGGATTTAGAATCAATAAAGCTAACGAAGAAAGAAAATAAAGAAGAGGATTTATTGATAGAAACGAATCAATTAGGTGTAAGTGGTTCAATAAAACCATTCAATATAAAGCTATATAAAGGTGAAGTTATTGGGTTGGCTGGTTTATTAGGCAGTGGAAGAAGTCAATTAGCAAGGGCTATTTTTGGAGCTGATAAACCAGATTGTGGAGTAATCAAAATAAAAAATAAACGTTTTATAGCTCATAGTCCTTTGGATTCAATTAAAAAAAATATGGCATATTTGCCTGAAGATAGAAAAGCTGAAGGTATTATTGAGGATTTATCTGTTAGAGAAAATATAATTATTGCATTACAAGCTAGAATGGGTGTTTTTAATGTAATCAAGAGAAAAGAACAAGATGAATTATGTAATAAAATGATAAATCTTTTAAATATAAAAACCCCTTCTATTGATACTCCAATAAAACAATTATCTGGAGGGAATCAGCAGAAAGTTATTTTAGCTAGATGGTTGCTAACTAATCCTGATTTTTTAATTTTAGATGAGCCTACCAGAGGAATTGATATTGGAACAAAAACTGAAATTCAGAAATTAGTCATTTCATTAGCAGAAGAAGGTAAAAGTATAATGTTTATATCCTCTGAAATTGATGAAATGTTAAGAACTTGTACAAGAATGGCAATTTTGCGTGATGGTGAAAAAGTGTCAGAATTAGAACAAATAAATCTTTCTCAAGAAAATATAATGCATGTAATCGCTAGTGGAGAAAAAATATGATAAATCAACTTATAAAAATTACCAAAAAAAGATTGTTTATGCCTTTGTTATGTTTATTATTTGTTTTGATAATTAATGTCATAAAAACTCCCAATTTTTTTGAAATCACATTAAGAGAAGGTGTTTTATATGGATATATAATTGATGTAATAAATAGAGCTAGTGAACTTGTAATTTTAGCTGTAGGAATGACATTATGTATTTCTTCTTCAGCTGGTACTGATATTTCTGTTGGTGCCATAATGGCTGTATCTGCGGCTGTTTGTTGTAGTATACTAGCTGGGGGCCAAGTATCTGTTACCCAATACCAAAATCCATATATAATTGCAGTAATATTTTCATTATTAATTGGGCTATTATGTGGTGCATTTAATGGTTTTTTAGTTGCAAAGCTAAAAATTCAACCTATGGTTGCAACATTAATTCTTTTTACTGCTGGAAGAGGAATTGCTCAATTAATTACAAATGGACAAATTACTTACGTTAGAGTTGAAAGTTATAAATTGCTAGGTTCTCATATCCCTAATATCCCTTTACCCACTAGTATTTTTATTGCTGTAATTGTGGTATTGCTCGCTCAAATTATTTTAAAAAAAACATCATTAGGGTTGTATATTGAAACTGTTGGAATTAATAAAACTGCTGCTAGATTGGTTGGGTTAAGAAGTACTACAATTATTTTTGCTACATATGTAATTTGTGGATTATGTGCAAGTATTGCAGGATTAATAATGTCTAGTAGGATTTATTCTGCTGATGCAAATAATATTGGTTTATTAATGGAATTGGACGCAATTTTGGCTGTTGCCTTAGGTGGAAACAGTTTAGCAGGTGGAAAATTTAGTTTGTTAGGCTCTGTAATTGGTGCTTATACTATTCAAGCGTTAACAACTACTTTATATGCAATGGGTGTTAGTGCTGATCAAATACCAGTTTATAAAGCCATAGTTGTAGTAATTATTGTTAGTTCTCAATCTGAAATAGTAAAACTTTGGTTTAAAAATTTTGTAAATACTCATAAGAAAATAAATAAAAGATTAAATGAGGTTTGTGCATAATGAAAATGAAAAATAATATGGAATCAAAAAATATATTATTGGCTATCACAATAATTCTATTTTTTTCAATGTATATTTCTGGAATGATAATATTTAATAACAAAGGGTTTTCTAATTTACAAAATTTTTTAAACCTTTTTATTTCAAACGCAGGATTAATTGTTATTAGTGCAGGTATGACTGTTGTTATGATTTCGGGTGGAATAGATATTTCTGTTGGTTCTTTTGTAGCATTAACGTGTATGATGTTAGCTGATTTAATGGAAAATAAAGGGTTTAGCGTTACTACTTCTATTATTATAGTCATTTTAATGGGTTTAATATTTGGTTTTGTACAAGGTTTTTTTATTTCATATATAAAAATACAACCTTTTATAATGACTTTGGCAGGAATGTTTTTTGCTAGAGGTATGACAGCTGTAATTAGCAGTGAAATGATTAATATTCAAAATAAAGTATTCCTAGGACTTGCTAGCAAGAAAATATTTTTATCATTTGGTGGTTATACGAATAAACATGGAAAATTAATTATGCCTTATATATATCCTACTGTAATAATAGCGATAGCTATAATAATAATTATCTACTGGTTATTGAAATATACAAAATTAGGTAGAAATATTTATGCTATCGGAGGAAATGAGCAAAGTGCTTTACTAATGGGATTAAATGTTAAAAGATCTAAACTTTATGCTTATACAATTAGTGGATTATGTAGTAGTATTGGCGGAATTCTTTTTTGTCTAAATACCTGCTCTGGATTTGTAGAACAAGCAAAGGGCTTAGAAATGGATGCTATTGCATCAGCAGTTATAGGGGGTACTTTACTTACTGGTGGTGTAGGAAATGTAATTGGATCATTGTTTGGAGTTTTAATTAACGGAACAATACAAAGTTTTATAACATTTCAAGGGACTCTATCATCTTGGTGGGTTAGAATATCAATAGCTGCATTATTAGCATTCTTTATTATTTTACAAAGCATATTTGGTTTCATTTCTAAACGTAAAAAGTAACTTTTATATTTAAAGTTTCAATGATACTTTTCAATATACAGCGTATTTATATTTAGTTGATATATTGAGAAAACAATTAAACAAAGCAATCTAAAATATACAAATTTTAAGATTTATGAGCAATTATTTAATGTTAAAGTTATTTAAATTAATAAGATTAAAAAAAAATACATCCCAACTAATTTTTTGGGATGTATTGTTTTGTTAATAATAATGTATTATAGAGTTTCAACAAACCATTCTACAGTTTTTTCTTTTAATTCATTATATTTACTTAAATCACCAGTAAAAATTAAATAAGTATGATCTGCACCTTCAATTGGAATTAATTTACTCATTTTATTATTACTTACACTTTGGACTTTTTCACTATCTGAAAAAGGGACTGTGTTATCAAGAGTTCCATGGAAAGAACCAATTGGTGCTTTTATTTTAGTAGCATAAGATAAAACATCCATATTATCAGCTTGATCAATCCAATCTTTTGATAAATCTAATGAATCTCTCCATTCAAATGTTAATTTTGTTTTACCAGTTTTATTGGCTTCTTCTCTCATTTCTTTTGTTGCCATATCACCTATTATTAATGCTCCTGCCCAGGTTGCAACACTTTTATAAGTATCATTATTAGAAGCTGCTAATAATACATCTGTACCACCCTGACTCCAGCCCAATAAGCCTATTCTAGATCCATCAATTTCAGGCATGGTTGCTAAATAATCTGCAACAATTTGAGTTTCTCTAATTGCTTCTTCATTTGTGTAAAGAAGATAACTTGAAGTACTATCTCCACTGCCAGGGAAATCAAATCTCAATGAAGCTATCCCCTTCTCTGCTAAGGCTGGAGCTAACATTTTATAGCCATCACCAGCTTCATCTTTTTGGCTACCTGTTCCATGTTCCATAATAACAACTGGTGCTGGTTTATTTCCAACAGGAAGTGTTAAAGTTCCTGGAATTAATAAATTACCAGCATCTATTAATATACTTTGTTCTGTTATTTCACTTCTATAAGCAACTTGATTATTGGTGCTCATACATCCTGTTAATACAATTGCAAAAAGGGTTGCAATTAACAATAATAATTTTTTCATATCATAACCTCTTATGAAAATTATATAATACAGACTTAATTCATTCAATGAAAAAAAATAAAATATTATTAAAAATGAAGTAATAAATATAAAAAAGTTATTAGTTATAATAGCTTAATAATTGGATAAAATTTGTTTTAATTGAATAAATAAGCTTTCCATTGAAAAATATTTTTTACCAATTTCAAAATTTTTATTTACACTCTCTCTTCTTAGCTTTTTATCAAATAAATATAGAAAGACATTATTTACTGCTTTTTCAAGTATAAATTTATCAATACATACTAAATCAGTTTTTTTATCAATTTTATATTCGTTTCCTAAAGAAATATAATCGAATCCTTTATTTTTAATGTCAGTAATAAAAACAGGATATTCAAAAACAACCATAGGTTTTTTTGCAAATAAACCTTCTAAGAATTGATTACCCCAACCTTCCCAATAAGAAGGATAAGTAATTAAATCGCAAAATACATAAGTATCCCATAAACTATAGATTTTAGTGTTATTTATAATTTCTCTTGAATGAGATACTCTATCACTAATTACTTTTAAATCTACATTTTTATTTATTGCATGTTGTTTTAATCTTTTTAAATAGGTTCCAGTACTATCATCTGTATCATAACCAGCTAATACTAATACAAAATTTGAATCTGCTTCAAAAATTCGATTATCATATAATTGCTTTCCAATAAATAGTTGTTTTTTCTTATTAACTTCAGCTATTAAATCAATAGCTAATTCAATTGCTTTCCTATCAACAATTCTTGTAGCTTGTAAGATAATTACATCTTTTTCTCTTAATCCTAATTCTTTTTTAAAATCTTTATTATAAGAATCAATTTCCCAATTTGATGAATTAAAATCAAATACATTAGGTATTATTGTACTTTCTAAATTCTTTCTTTTTAATAATGTATCATGACCTTGTTGGTTAATTACGACATGTTTATATCTTTCATTTGTTGGTGGCAAATATTTTTGAGCTACTTCTTTTGCAAAATTACAGCGATAATGAACACCAGCTTTTCTTTCCCAGAAAAAGTCATGATGTTGAGCTAATACTTTTAATTTATTACTTTCTATTATTTCTTCTAAAGCAATAGCTAATGCAATATTCATAGCTACAGACCAAATGTTTTGAACAATTACTAATTCAATTTTCTTTTCATCTATAAACTCTAATACTATTGGTTTTATTTTATTTACTTCATCTTGAATGCTTTTTTTATATATATATTCATTTTCAAAAACCGGTTTATTTTCGAATGAATAAGCATAAAAATCTTTAGCGATTTTACTTATATGATAAAGTGGTGGATAAACAATTTCATTGTTTATTTCTCCACCTAACATATAAACATTATTATTCATTTTTTCTAATGAAGTTTTCCACTTATCCATTTCTAGTGAAACACCATCAGTACCACCTACTTTATAATGAATCATTAATATATTCATTTTATTTCCCTCTTATCTATTAGCCATGCAACTTGGTAAGGTTTTAATATTCCATCAAAAATATTATTATCTAAAAATTTATAATCTTTATAAGGGGTTTGGATAAAATCATTGCTAACATTAGTTAAGCAAATAATACTATCATTATCGATGCTTCTTTTTAATGAAAAGATACGCTGATCTAAATTATTAATTATTTCTTGTGTTGCTAGAGGTGAAAAACATTTATTGTTTTTTCTAATTTCTAATAATTTTTTGTAGCCATTAATAATTTTGGATCTAGTAGACGTTTCATCAGATATTTGTTTTTCTAATAAATCAAAATTTATTTTTTCTCTATTAATGGATCTATTTGATTTATTTATTTTTACACCTTCAATCCAATTCCTTGATCCAATTAAACTATGAATATAAATTGCTGGAATGCCTTTTAATGAGAGTAGTATTGATTGACTTGCAAGAAATCTTTTTATTTCTAAATTTTCATCAATATTTCCACATATTTTTAATCCATCAAAATAATTTACATTCATTTCATAAGGACTTTCTTTCCCATTAGATTCTTTTTTATAAGAAACGAAACCTCCAATTTCTTGTACTTTTGTTGCCATATTCGCTATTTCTTTATCATCAACAATTCCTTTTGCTGGTAATAGTCCAATTCCATCATGACTTGCTAAGAAATTAAAGAAAGTTACTTCATTTGAAGGAAGTTCTAAAGAAGAAACCCATTTTTTAATAATAGACGCATCTTTTTTCCAAAATGTATATAAAGTTAATGGAGGTAATGGGAAATTATATACCATTGATGCTTCATTATAGCCATTTCCAAAGTAAGAGATGTTTTCTTTATGAGGCACATTAGTTTCAGTTATAATTTTTACATTTATATTTGATAAATCAATTATTAATTTGAAAAGTTTTATTATATCGTGCGTTTGTTTATTATGAATACATGAAGTTCCTAATTCTTTCCAAATGAAGGCTATGGCATCAAGTCGAATAAACGATGCTCCTTTTTCAACATAATATGAAAATACATCTATGATTTGCATCAATAATTCTGGATTTTGATAATTTAAATCAATTTGATCACTAGAAAAAGTTGTCCAGACTTTTTTCTTTCCCTCTTTTGTTTCGACCTCGCTTAATAAATCTAAAGCTCTTGGTCTAAAAACTTTTGAGTAATCTTTTGAATCATCACAAGTTATAAAAAAATTGTCATATGGTTTTTCACAATCTATATAACCTTGAAACCATTTGCTTTTACTTGATACGTGATTAGCAACTAAATCAAACATTAAATTAAAATTTGTATTTATTTGTTTAATATCATTCCAAGACCCAAGAGATTGATTTACTTCCTTATAATCGCTTATTGAAAAGCCATCATCAGAGGTGTAAGGAAAAAATGGTAATATATGAACAGTGTTAATATAATCTTTTAAATAAGTATTTAGAAAATTATCTAAGGTTTTTAAAGGATTTTCATTTTTCTTTAAAATACTATCTCCATATGTAATCAAAAAACTATCTTTTTCACTAAATTTTAAATTAGTATTATTTGATTTATATTCCTTTAATTTTTCTATTTTTTTAATCACTTTTACTGTGTATTCTTGAGCAATATTATCTCCATAAATTGAAGATAATAAATCATAAATTTTAGTAGTATCGTTAAGCATCATCTTATTCTTTTACTCCACCTTCTGTTTTATTTCCTGATAAGAAATTTTGAATTAACATAAATAATATAACTACAGGTACAGCTGTTAATAATGAAGCTGCGCTTACTCTATCCCATATTGCATTTTTAGAAACAAATAAAGCCTTAAGAGCTATTGGTAATGTATACATATTTGTATAAGATTTTAAGAATACTGAAGCAAATAAATATTCATTCCAAGCAATCATAAATGAGTAGACCCATACTGTTGCAATTGCACTGAAGCTTAATGGAATAATAATTCTTACAATCGTTTGGAATCTTGAATAACCTTCAATAAAGGCAGCTTCTTCAATTGAGAATGGAATAGATCTAAATGAATTTCCTAACATATAAAGGCAAACAGGGAGAGTTTGAACAATATATATTATTATCAGAGAAAATGTTGTCCCACTTTCATTAGAAGTTAATCCTAATGTTGTTGATATTTTATATAGTGGAATAAGTAATAATATTCCTCCAACCATATAAACAAATAATACACCTCTTTGTATTAATTTTTGTCCTCTATATTTCATTCTAGCAATTGAATATGCTCCAAAAATTGCAATTATAAGAGAGCATAGAGAAGCACTTAAAGAAAACTTTAAGGAATTAAAAAAATATTCAAAGAATGGGAATACATCAGAAGTGTCACTATATTTTGCAACAATTGAAGCTCTTTGTTCTTTTGTTAGATTAGGAGTTTCATCTAATAGTTTTTTTACTGAAGCGGGTAATTCAACAGCTTCTTGTTCTGATATTCCTAATATTTCTGAGTAAGCACTTGTATTTACTTGTGTTGGAATTAAAGATGGATTTCCCCAATCCCAAGAAAACTTAAGAGATGTTGATAACATTTGAATAAATGGAAAAATACTAAATGTTACAATCAATAGAACTAGAATTAAAAATCCAAAATTCTTAATACCTTTATATTTTTTATTTACCATTTTAACACCTTCTTAACATATACTAATATTAATCCAACTAATAAGCTAAATTGTATTACAACAAGCGCAGAGCCTTGTCCTAAATCCATACTTCCAGTAAATGCTTTAAAATATGTATATACTGAAAGAACTTTAACATTATCTGTTAATAAATATACTTCTTCAAATTTGTTGAAATTCCAAATAAATCTTAAAAGGACAATAGAGCCTAATACAAAGTAAAGTTCTGGAATTGTTATAGACCAAAATTTTCTAATTGCGCCTGCCCCATCAATTTCAGCAGCTTCATATAATGTATTATCTATAGTTTGAAGTCTTGATAAAATCATTAAATATGTAAAAGGGAAAGCTTTCCACATACTAAATATTACAGCAACCCACATAGCATATCTAGGATCACTAATTAAATTGAATCTAGTTGCTGATAGATGAAACACATCTACTATCAAATGCATAAATATCCCATTTACTGGATCAAAGAAGAACTGCCATGAGTATACAGTTGAAATAACTGGAGCAACATATGGTAGCAATACTAAGGATCTAACAATTGCTCTACCAGGGAATTTTTTATTCATTACTAGAGCAACAATTAGGCCCATTATTGTTGTGAGAATTGTAGTTGCAATTACAAAGAAAAAAGTAATTCCAACAGAAGCCCAAAATGTTGAATCACTTAAAACATTAACATAGTTTTTTAATCCAATATAAAAAGCGTCTCCATTCATTTTTACATCAAAGAAGCTTAAATAAATATTATAAAATATTGGATATATAATAAGTAATCCAATGATTATAACTGAAGGTAATACTAATTTAACGCCAAGTCTTGAATCTTTTTGTTGTAGCGTAAGTTTAGTTACAGCCATTCTAATAACTCCCATTTTATTTAATAATTGTAGGAGAAGATATTTTTTCTCCCACAATTTAATACATAATAATTTTAATTTAATTTATTAATTTCTTTTGTTGCCCATTCCATTGCAGAATCTATATCAAGACCTTCTTGAGTATATTTATATAGCATTTGTGGTATGATTTGTTGTGCAGTTACTTGGTCTGCTTTTTCAATTTTCATTCCATCAACAATTGAGAAGCTTTTAATATTTTGCATACCGTCTACTATTTCACTGATTGAAGCTTTTCCATATTTTGACAATACTGAATTATCTAAGAATTCATCAGTATCAGCAATTCCTTTAATAACAGGGTTCATTCCACCAGGAGCCATATGTAAGAAGGTTACATAAGAATTTGGTTGATATAAATATTCTATGAACTTTTTAGCTGCTTCAGTTTTTGTACTATCTCCTTGGTCTACAATAGATAATGATACAATTGTTCCATAAGATGCTGATTCAGTATTTTTTATTGTAGGAACCATTGCTGTATGTTGAGCTAACTGTGGATCAAATTGAGAACCTTTTAAATCACTAAAGTTTTCACTTGTAAGTGATGAAGATGCAGCTTCTTGGATTGCTAAATCATCCATTATATATGTTGAGTAGAAGAACATAGCCATTTTACCTTGCAAATAATAATCTCTTGCTCTCCAAGTTTGAGGACCAGGTGGATTATATTTTGCTAAATCACCATAAAATTTAATTGCTTCTTTCATTTCTGGAGTATCAAAAGTTAAGTTACCATTTTTATCATAAAGAGAAGCACCATTTGATTGTGCGATTGGTGTGAAGCATTGTTCAGTAAAGTTTTCTGCTTTTGTTCCAACTAAAATACCATAAGTGTTTTCGCTAGGATTGTAAAAATATTTTGCAGCTTTTTCGATATTTTCCCAAGTTGTAGGTGGTTCTAATCCTGCATCTTTAAACCAGTCTGCTCTATACCATAACCCTTGTAACCATCCATGGAATGGAATACCATAAGCTTGTGAAGTTGCAGATTCATTCATTTTAAGTGCACCTTCAAAGAATTTATCTCTTCCAATTGTATTAATTACATCTTTGTTTGCTTCAACATCAATTAATCCATCAGCTCCAAATGATACAATAGTTGTAGCAGCACCTTCAATTAATGATGGTAATGTCTTTGCATTAGCAGCAGTAGCCATTTGTGAAGTTAAATCATTTTCATCAACAGCAATAAGTTTAACTTTAATATCTGGGTTTAATACTTCAAAAGTATCAATCAATAATTGAATTGTTGATTGTCTATCAGTTTGAGTTTGAGATGTCCAGTATTCAATAGTAACTGGTTCCTTTTTAACTTCTGCTTGATTTACCATAGTATTTTCTTTCTGTCCATTTGCAAAAATTGAACTAGTTGCAAGTAAAACAAGAGCAGAGCAAATTCCAAATTTTAATAATTTCATAAAATCCTCCTATCCTTTTTTTATATAAATGTATCTATTAAGGCATACTTAGCCTATAATTAACTTAATTATTGTTTAGTAAAGTATTATTTAAGTGTTTTTCTTACAATAATTTTAGGGGTTATACTAACCTCATCTTTCATATCGAATAAAAATTCATGTTTTGTAGGATTTATCCTACTTAACAAATAATTGACAGCAATTTGGCATTTTAATTCAATAGATTGATCTAATGTAGTAAGAGCTAAAAGAGATGCTATTGGCATGTTATCAAACCCCATAATTCCAATATCTTTTGGAATTGAATAATTGTTTTCCATAAGATATCTATATCCCCCTGCTGCCATATCATCACAACCAAAAAATATTGCTTCAGGTGGTTTTTTTAAATTCATTAATTGTTTAGTAGCTTCATAACCACCCTCAGATGATAATTCAACACTAATATGGTATTTTTCATTGAATTCTATATTTTGAGTTTCTAAAGCACTTTTAAAACCCATATATCTATCTCTAATATGTTCATCAAAAGGTTTCCAACTAACAAAAGCTAAATTATGATATCCTCTAGAAAGTAAATAGAGCGCAGCATCATTACATCCAATGAAATTGTTATTATGTATACTAAATTCTCCTTTACATCTAGTTTGTAAAAGAACAATTGGAATTTGATTTAATTCAAAAAACTTTCTAGCTTTTTCATCAACTAAAGCAGCACTAATAATTAAACCATCTATTTTATTTAAATATTCCGGATGTTGATTGAAATAACTGTTTATATATTGTCTTTTTTTTATATCAAAAACTAATAATTGATAGTTTGTGTCAGATAATAATTCACTAATACAGCCAATAAGAGAGGAAGCAAATACTGATTTAGGATTAGAGATTGTTAATCCAATTATCATATTTGATTTTTTCCTTCTACTTTCATTAATAGAAAATCCTAGCTCATCAAGTTGAGATAATATAGCTTCCCTAGTTGTTTTATTAACTAGCTCTGGATGATTAATTACTCTTGATAAAGTGCTAGCACTTACTCCTAATTGTTGTGAAAGATTTCTTACTGTAAATTTTTTATCCATATGTAAATAATAAAATTTAATATGAGCTGCTGTCAAATTTTTATTAGCTTGTTTCTTAGAATAATTATGAAACGTTTCATAATTTTTTAGTATTAAAATTTAGTATTTTCTTGTTCTATAGGTAAATATATGAATTATGAAATTTGAGTTTTGAATAAAAAATAAAATATTATGAAATTTTTTATTGAAATGTTTCATAATATTTTTTTGGAAATATCATTAATTTATATAAAAAAAAGGCCTAAAGACCTTTTTTTATTATAAAGTTTAATAAGTTGGTGCACCCTAGATATATATCATCATAAGTTTCTATAAAGTTATTAGTGTACCAAGGATCTCTGATATCTCTATTTATATCTGAATAAGATAGCAGTAAAGAAATTTTATTATAATCTGATTTATCAATTATTTTTTTTAGATTATAAATATTATTTTTATCCATACAAATGAGATAGTCGTATTCTTTAGCTATATCTTTTGTAATTTGATAAGCTTTGTGTTCTATTAATTCAATGTTATTTTTTTTTAAAATATTTATTGTCCCATAATGAGGAGGATTTGATATTTCCTCCCTACTTGTAGCACTAGAATCAATTTGAAAATAAGAATCGAGATTTTTTTCTTTAACTAGATGAGAAAAAATACTTTGAGCCATTGGGCTTCGGCAAATATTTCCATGGCAAACAAACATTACTTTAACCATTATTACACCCTATTGGATTACTAATAACTAAATTCATAATTGTATTTTTAGATAAACCTGTTAAAACATATTTACCTTGATTCTCCATTAAAACAAATTGAACTACACCATCTTTCTTCTTTTTATCTTTTTGAATTGTGTTATAGAAATCTATCCATTCGCCCCTACCTATTTTATGATCAATATCATAATTATAAGCTTTAAATAGACGAATAGCATGAAGTGCAAAATTTTCATCAATAATTTTTAATTCTAGACTAGCTTCCAGAGCTCTAACACAACCCCAAGCAACGGCTTCTCCATGAGAAAATTTTGAAAATCTTCCACAAGATTCCAAAGCATGACCAAAAGTATGTCCCAAATTTAAGGCTTGTCTAATACCAAATTTTTCTTCAGGGTCTTTTTCAATATAGTCTTTTTTTACTTCTAAGCTCATTTGTAATAAACTTAATAACGTGTTTTCATCTCGTAATAAAATTTGACTTTTTCTTGATATTAAAAATTTATGTAGACTTTCATCTTTAGAAAGTAAAGCGTGCTTTAAAACTTCAGCCAAACCATTATGATATTCTCTCTCACTTAAACTTTTTAATAGTTGAGGACAAATAAGTACCTCTTTTGCGGGGTAAAAAGAGCCAACAAGGTTTTTTGCACCCATAAAATCACAACCAGTTTTACCACCTAGTGTTGCATCAACCATACATAATAAGGATGTAGGAACTAAAATAACTTTACATCCCCTCATATATATTGAAGCAGCAAAAGCAGCTAAATCACAAACAACACCGCCACCAAATCCTATTATATAGTCATCTCTAGATAAGCCTTCTTCCACACATACTCGCAATATTTTTTCAACAGAAGCTAATGTTTTGGATTTTTCACCTGCATTTAATATAATATTAGTTGGAGGTAGTCTTTTAAATAAATTTGCTGTATTTGAATCAGCAACCCACAAAGCTTTATTACCAAAAGCTGCAAGTTTGGAAGAGAGTTCATTTAAATCATTTAAATAGCTAACATGAGTTTCTTTTCCACAAGATAATTTTACATTCATTATTTCATTCATATTAATAAATATATCATATTTTAATATTGAATGACTATAATTTTTATTAATTAAAGACTTGAAAATTTTATGATTTTAATAAAGTATATTATTCATGTCTAAATATTTTGATAATGCTGCAACTACAGCAATAAATGAAAGAGCTTTAAGCTCTTATAATAATACAGCTTTAACTTTTTTTGCTAACCCATCAGCAAGTCATTCCTTAGGAAATTTAGCAAAAGAATGTCTTGAAACTACAAGAAATGATATCTCTAATTTATTAAAGGTTAATCCTAGTAATATATATTTTACTTCTGGTGGAACAGAATCTAATAGTATTGTTTTGTCTTCTTTATTATGGAGTAGATCAAAAACTCCAGGAGATGTGATTATAAGTAAAGCTGAACATGCAAGTGTTTCTAATTTTGAAAGAATCTTAGTGGAAAAAGGATATAAAGTAATCAAAATTGATGCTCCTAATGGTTTTGTTTCTCCAAGTACTCTAGATAATCTAATTAATAAAAACACAAAAATGGTATTAATTCAAACTGTAAATAATGTTATAGGATCGATAAATGATATTAAATCTTTAGTTAATGTTGTTAGAAATAAAGAAAAAGAAATTAATAGAAAAATACATTTCCATACTGATGCTGTTCAAGCTTTGACCAAAATTGAGTTTGATTTAACAGATTTAGATGTCGACAGTGCTTCATTTTCTGCTCATAAATTTCATGGTCCTAGAGGTATTGGTTTTCTATATAATAAAAGCCAAAGTTTACAAGCTTTATCTAGAGGCGGAAATCAGGAAAAGGGATTAAGAGCTGGTACTGAAAATTTGGCAGCTATTGTTGCAATGAAAGTTGCTCTTGAAGAAAGTTTACAATTAAATAATGAGAATGTTATAAAAATTAATAAATATGTTAGAAGCAATTTAAAGCCTAAAATTTTATCCCCTAGTTCAAATTGTTCTCCATTTATTATTAATTTTAGTGTTAATAATTTCCCCTCTGAAGTTTTTACTAGAATATTAGATGATGAAGGATTCATCGTTTCATCAGGTTCTGCTTGTAGTAATAATGTGAAAAACAAAGGTGAAAATATATTAACTTCAATGAATTTTAAAGCAGATGACGCAAAATCGAGTATAAGGATTTCATTTGAAAAAAAGACATCATATGAAAGTGTTGTATCTCTTGTTACAAAAATAAACTCTTTATATGATACACTTGTAAGGTAGGAAATAGTGGAAAATAAAATATATTTAGTAAGACTTGGAGAAATTTCATTAAAAGGATTAAATAGACCTTTTTTTGAAAAAATATTAAAAAATAATATTAAATTAAAATTAAGACCTTTTCATAATAGAGTTACAAAACAAAAAGGTCGCTTATATTTTGAAATTGATTCAAATTGTAGTGATGAGCAATGTGAATTAGCTTTTTCAACTACTTTTGGAGTTGTTGGTTATGCAAAATGTGTGAAATGTAAAAAAGATCCTCAAATAATTAAAGAAACTGTTAGATCTTTAATTAAAGAATATAAATTTACTGATGAAGGAACTTTTAAAGTACAAGCAAAAAGAAGTGATAAAAGCTTTGAATTAAGTTCATATGATTTATCTTGTGAGATTGCAAAAGTTATTCATGAAGAATATCCAAAATTAACAGTTAATTTGAAAAATCCTGACAATACTTTATATATAGAAATTAGAAATAAAGCATATATTTATACCTCAGAAAAGAAAGGTCCTAACGGACTGCCTGTCTCTACTGCTGGAAAAGGTATGCTTTTATTATCTGGTGGGATTGATAGTCCTGTAGCAGGTTATAAAATGGCTTCTAGAGGTCTAAAAATGGAATGTATATATTTTCATGCTTATCCCTATACTTCTGATATGGCCTTAGAAAAAGTTAAAATATTAGCTTCTAAAATTGCTCCATTTTTACAAGGTACTAGGCTTCACGTTGTTCCTTTTACTGAACAACAATTATGGATTAAATCTCATTGTAATGAAGAAGAAACAACTTTAATGTTTAGAGCATGTATGATGAAGGTTGCAACAATGTTGGCTAAAAAGAATAACGGTTCTTGTTTAGTCACAGGAGAAGCTTTATCTCAAGTAGCTAGTCAAACTTTAGATTCAATGGCTTTTACTGATTCAACTACCGATATGTTAATTATTAGACCTTTAGTTGGAATGAATAAAGAAGAAATAATGATTACAGCAAATAATATTGATACTTATGAAACTTCAATATTGCCATATGAGGATTGCTGTGTAATTTTTAGTCCAAAACATCCTTTAACACGACCAATTATTGAAGTTCAAACACAGCACTATAATGAAATGAATATTGATGGATTGTTAGAAAAGGCTGTTGAAGAAGCAGTAATTTATGATTTTTATTCTAGTGGAAAAGAATGTATTAAAAACTAGTAAAAAAAGAAACTTGTAATTTTAGTTCTTTGTTAGATAAATCATAATAATATCTAAATCCAGGATATAATTTTACAAAATTTAATTTAGTTTGTGTAATGGAAGATGTAAATACTGTATAGGCAGATATTACATCTTCTTTATAATTTAAATATACTTGAATATTATTTAAATAGTATGGAATTTTAACAAAAGACTTTTGTATTTCCATATTAAATAGTAATAAACTTAAAGATACATTTTGAGAAAAATTATTTAAATTATATTCATAAGATATTTTTAAAGGTAAATTTATTGTAAATCGGTTTTCTTTTATATAGGGGATTAAATACGGTATCCTTAAATTAGCTTTTATCAGATTTTGATTATAAAAACTATTTGTAGAATAGTCATAAATAGATCTTATATTGTAAGCTAGATAGTATGAGAATTTGTTATCTAATGTAGGGCCAACATTTGTAGTAAAACCATACCCTATTTCACTTGAATTTCCAATGTATGAAACTATATCAGTTTTATTATAAAATCCTAAATAAATAAAATTATTATTATTATTTTCAAAAATTCGATTATTTTCACTTTCAATTGCAAAATTAGTATTATTCTGAGAATTTATTATTTGCCCATCTAAATAAAAACTTAATCTTGAATTTTTATTACCTGTAATTGAACTTAAATTTAATACTAAATTATAATCAAAATTATTATTTAAGTTTAAGTTTGCTATAAGTTCTGTATTTAAAAATTCTGCTGGGTCTAAACTATTGAAATATATGGAAGATGCTATACCATTTGTATCTGGTAAAACAAAAGGAAAAAAACTTCCTTTAAAAATATATTTAAATAAATTATAATTGCCCATTATTGATAAGTCGTATGTGATATCTGCATAGTCTTTAATGCTTCTATTTATTTTTTTTAAAGGATATTCTTTAAAATTAAAATTATAAATGGAAGTTTTAATTAGCTTATTATTATCAGTATATTTTGAAATAAAATAAACATTATTATCTATTTTAATTGGATTGTAAACTCCACCAATAATATCAAAACTATTAATAAAAAGTTTATTAGTATCTATTTCAATATAGGATAAACGAGGAAGTTGATTATATTTTATTGTTGAAAGAATTATTTTATTATTGTCAATTGAAAAATCAATTACTTCAATATCATCATTAATTTGATAAGAGGTTATTTGATTGTCATTTTGAATTATCGAAATCGTATCTTTTGAATTATATCTTGATAGAAAAACAATTTTATCATTAATAATATCTATTTTTTGAACTGATTCGTTATTACTTAATGGTATTTTTTTAACAATTTCTTTATTTTTAAGAAATGCAATATATTGTTTTTGTCCTTCATTATATATTCCAACAATATTTGATTTAAAATATATTCCCATTTTGAAATGGTCTAAAATAAAAGAATCTTTTTCTCCATCTTTATAAATAATAGTTTCAGTTTTTTCTAAAGGGTTATTTTTAATAGCACTTATTACAAAAGTATCATCATTATAAGAAATATTATAAGAATTACTAATATATTTTATTATAGTATCACCCGTTTCTATATTTTTAACGCTATCATTTCTTATTTGATAAACCAAAGCTGTATTGTTTTCTTTTATCAAAGAGCTTGGGGTATAATCATAATTTGTTGTGTCTATTTCTTTTGTATTAATTATTAAAAAAGACTCTTTAAATAAATCGTAGACATCATAAATACTTTCATTAAATACTTTTTTAAAGGCATAATTTGGATCAATAAATAATATTTGAAATTTTGATAATTGATAAACATATTCTTGATATTTTTCAATTCCATATTTTTCTAATAAAAATTTATTAAAAAAAGATCCATATAAATAAAAGACATCACTTGGATAGGTATCTCTATTTCCTTGAACTTCATTATATTTTAAGAATTTATTTTCCAACCTTCCTTGAAGTAATCTAGATCTATATAAGTTGGAGTTTAAGCGACCTTCATTTGTATTACTTTCACTTAAAACAGCATATCCTTCAGCATTGAATGAAGTAACGTTTAATAAGGAATTTGTTATACTTTGAGAGAAAAAACGCCTAATAAAATTATTTTCTCCCATGAGAGTTAGAGCATGTGTTAATTCATGTTTAAAAATATTTAATATATAATTCTCATTAAATACATTTAATGAATTATCAGTAGCTATAGTGTTATAAAGAACAATATGCGGTGATGGCATAAGAGAAAAATAAGCATTAAATTCTTGGATATCACTAGTAATTACTACTTCTATTTTCTGAGTTCTATTTTTTAAATTAAATAAAGTAATTATATTATTATATATAGTTTCACATGAATTATATATTTGAAATCCTTCATTTATAGAGGCATCATCAAATATGATTTCAAAATTATTTGTTTCTAAAGTATTTAATTTTTTGTAGTTGTCAAAAACCCCTGCAAAAAGATTATTAATTGATATTAATAATACAAATAAGATAATAATATTTCGTTTCATTTAATAAAATATAACACAATTAAATTAAATAAAAAATAGATTAAAATAGTTTTTTTTTATTAATAGACTATCTTTAATCTGACATTTTTAGTATATTTTCTCATTATATGTAATGATAAAATTAAGATTTTTAATATCTAAATTTTAAAATTAACAAGGATATTTTATGAAATTAGGATTAGATATTGGTTCAACTACGATAAAATGTGTACTTATTGATTCAGCTAACAATATTATTTATAAAACTTATAAAAGACATTTTTCCAAAATTCAAGAAACAACAATAACTTTACTTGAAACAGTAAAAAATTTAATTGACTCAAAAGAAATAGATATATCATTAACAGGATCTGCAGGTATGGGAATGGCAACTAGATTAAACATTCCCTTTATTCAAGAAGTATATGCTACTAGAACTTCAATATTAGAATACAATAAAGAAACTGATGTTGTTATTGAGCTGGGTGGTGAAGATGCCAAAATATTATTTTTAAATGGTAATTTAGAAGTTAGAATGAATGGTACTTGTGCAGGAGGTACAGGTAGCTTTATTGATCAAATGGCTACTTTATTAGATTTACAAACAGAAAATCTCAATGATATTGCAAAAAGGGCATCAATTTCATATCCAATTGCCTCGAGATGTGGAGTTTTTGCAAAAGGTGATATCCAACCATTAATAAATCAAGGTGCAAAAAAAGCGGATATTGTTTTATCAATTTTTCAAGCTGTTGTTAATCAAACTATTTCAGGTTTAGCACAAGGAAGACCTATTAGAGGTAATGTAGTATACCTTGGGGGGCCTTTAACTTTTATGAGTGTTTTAAGGGACTGTTTTGATAAAACTTTAGATACAAAAGGATTATGTCCTGAAAATTCTCTTTATTATGTAGCTTTAGGAACCGCATTAGGTGCTTGTGAAAAATTTAATATTGATTCTGTTATTTCTTTATTAAGAAATAAAAATATTGTTGGTTCTTATAATAGTTTGCCAGCATTATTTAAAGATGATAATGAATTATTTAAGTTTAGAGAAAGACACAATAAAGCTTCTTTAAATTATAAAAATCCAAATACATACGTTGGAAATGCTTATTTAGGTATTGATTCGGGTTCAACAACTATAAAAATGTGTATAATAGATGAAAATAATAATTTATTACATACACGATATCAATCAAATAAAGGGAATCCTGTTGAAGCTGTAAGAGAATTTTTAACTAGTTTTGTTTCTCAATACCCAAATATTAAATTGAAAAAAGGATGCTCAACCGGCTATGGTGAAACATTAATTGAAAAAGCTTTTAATTTAGAATATTCATTAGTTGAAACAATGGCTCATTATAAAGCTGCTAAATATTTTGATAAAGAAACAGATTTTATTATTGATATTGGTGGTCAAGATATTAAATGTTTTAAAATAATTGATGGCGTTATTGATGATATCTTCTTAAATGAAGCTTGTTCTTCTGGTTGTGGTTCTTTTTTACAAACCTTTTTCCAAGCTTTAGGATATAGTACAGAAGATGCATCATCGCTCGCTTTAAAATCAAAACATCCAGTAGACTTAGGCTCTAGATGTACTGTATTTATGAATTCTAGTGTAAAACAAGCTCAAAAAGATGGGGCTAAGATTGAAGATATATTTGCAGGTCTTGCAATTAGTGTTGTAAAAAATGCGCTTTATAAAGTTATTAGAACTAATTCAGAACTAGGTAAACATATTGTTGTACAAGGTGGAACATTTTTAAATGATGCGGTATTGAGATCTTTTGAAATGGAATTAGGTTTAAATGTAACAAGATGTAAAGAAGCTGGATTAATGGGAGCTTTTGGTTGTGCTTTATATGCAAAAGATCAAGATTCAATAGATAATATTGATACATCCTTATTAAATTTGGAACAATTAGCTAATTTCACACACAATACTTCAACAAAAATATGTAAAGGTTGTACAAACCATTGTCAATTAACAATTAATAAGTTTAGTGATAATCGAATACTAATTAGTGGGAATAAGTGTGAAAGATTTACAAATCCAACTAACTTTATTGAAAATAGTGAAACTTTGAATATTTTTAGATTTAAACAAAATTATATTAAAAATTTAAAACCTGTAAAAAAAGGAAATCGGGGAAAAATGGGACTGCCATTAGCTTTATCTTTGGTAGAATTAGCTCCTTTTTATTATACTTTATTTACTGAATTAGGGTATGAGGTTTTTATTACTCCTTTTTCTAAAAGAGACACATATTTAAAAGGCCAAAGTCAAGTTCCAAGTGATACTATTTGTTATCCTGCAAAATTAGTTCATGGGCATGTTATTGAATTAATAGAAATGGGAATAGATAATATTTTTATTCCAAATTCGTCTTTTAATGTCGATGAGAAAAAATCAGATAATAATTATAATTGTCCTGTTGTAGCATATTATGGTGAAGTTATTTCAAAAAATACTCCTCAGTTAGAAGAAAATAATATTAATTATATAAATGATTATATTTCAATTGCAAATAAAAGAGTTTTTAAAAAGAGATTAAAAATTATTTTATCTAAATTAGGGAAATTTACTTCTTCTCAAATTAATAATGCTACAAATTTGGCTTATAAAGCACAAGAAGATTATACAAATACTATAAATAATAAAGGTAAAGAAATTGTTAATTTAGCTAGAGAGAAAAAAATGCCAATCATTGTACTTTGCGGTCGTCCCTATCATATTGACCCAGAGGTAAATCATGGAATTGATGATTTAATTCTTCAACTTGGTTGTGCTATTATTAGCGAAGATTCTTTGTCCTCCTTCATTGATAAGAAAAAGTTCAATGTTTTAAATCAATGGACTTATCATAACAGAATGTATCTTGCAGCTCATTTTGTTGGAGATACTGATGATATGAATATTATTCAGTTAGTATCGTTTGGTTGTGGTCTTGATGCAGTAACAAGTGATGAAGTTAAAGAAATATTAAAAAGTAAGAATAAAATATATACTCAATTAAAAATTGACGAAATTGCAAATTTAGGTTCTGTTAGAATAAGAATTCGAAGTTTACTTGCTGCACTTGAGGAGGATAAAAATGAAAGAAATTAATAGAGTTATTTTTACTAAACAAATGAAAAAAGATTATACTTTATTACTTCCTCAAATGCTTCCTATTCATTTTGAAATAATAAAAGAAGTTTTTACAAACAATGGATATAAAGCAGAATTATTAACAAATGAAGGACCTTCTGTAATACAAGAAGGATTAAAGTATGTTCACAATGATATGTGTTATCCTGCTCAATTAGTAATTGGCCAAATGCTAGATGCAATTAATAGTGGCAAATATGATAAGCATAAAATAGCCTTGATAATTACTCAAACAGGTGGAGGTTGTAGAGCTAGTAATTATATTTTCTTATTAAGAAAAGCTTTAGAAAGAGCTAATATGGCTTATGTTCCAGTAATATCTTTATCTTTTGGTTTAGAAAAAAATCCCGGATTTAAATTAACTAATAGAATTATTTTACAAGGTTTTGCAGGTATCGTATATGGAGATTTATTATCTTTATTGAGCAACCAAACTCGTCCTTATGAAATTAATAAGGGTGAAACTAATGAATTGGTACAGAAATGGATTAATATTTTATCCGATAAATTTAAAAATAATAAAGGTTATATCGGATATGCAATGAAAAACAATTTAATTAGAATTGCAAAAGATTTTGATAATATTGAATTAAATGATGAAAAGAAAATTAAAGTAGGAATTGTTGGAGAGATTTTTATCAAATTTGCTCCTTTAGGGAATAATCATTTACAAGATTTTTTAGAAGACCAAGGTTGTGAGGTAATGGTACCTTCTCTGTTAGGTTTCTTTTTATATGGCATGGAAAATGCTAAATATGATAAACAATATTATGGTGGGTTTAAAAGAATAATGTCTTATCCTATCAAAAAGATTGGTTTAAATATTGTTGAAACTTTTGAAAACATGACTTATAAGAATGTAAATAAAGTTACTCAAAAATTTATTTTACCTAAGGGCTTTGCACATATGAAATCTCTTTGTAATGGGATAATTGATCATGGCGTTAAGATGGGTGAAGGTTGGCTTTTAACAAGTGAAATGTTAGAACTAAGTGAATTAGGATATAAAAATATAATTTGTGCTCAACCCTTTGGATGTTTACCTAATCATATTGCTGGAAAAGGAATGATTAGAAGTGTAAGCGAAAGAGCTAAAGATACAAATATTGTACCAATAGATTATGATCCATCTGCAACAAGTGTAAACCAAGAAAATAGAATTAAATTGATGTTATCAATTGCCAAAGAGAATATGGAAAAAGAATAATATTTATGAAGGTAGTTTTAATATTATACCTAAGATTGCACCTGCAAAAATGTAAATTGTTGGGTGCAATTTTATATATTTATAAGATATAAAAAAGATAATAAATAATAATAATTCAACATATTTTATTGAGAAGTCATAATCAAAAAGAGTAATTTTGAAAACGTTGGAAACCGCAAAAATAATTAATGCTAAAACGACACTTCTTAATCCATACATAGCATCTTTAACATACCATTTTTTATTAAAATTTGACAAATATTTAGAAATAATAACAATTATAATAAAAGCTGGTAAAGCTAAAGCAAGACTAGCAATTATTGCTCCAGGAATTCCTGCTACTTTAAAACCTGTAAATGTAGCCATGTTTACACCCATTGGACCGGGTGTTGATTGACTAATTGCAATCATATTAGAAATATCTAATTGAGTTATCCAATCTGGATGAGTTATTGTTAAGGCATTTAAAAAAGGAATGGTTGCTAAACCTCCACCTATTGTGAATAAACCTATTTTAAAAAATTCAATAAATAATAAAATTAAGTTATTTATCATTTTTATATACCCTTTTTAATTGTTGAATAACAAGTCCACTTATAATTGCTAAGACTATAAGTAAAAAAATGTTTATATTAAAAATAAATAACGAGATTAATGCAATTAAAAATAAAAAAAATGTAGATTTATCAACAATACTTTTTTTTACTAATTTTAATATAGAATGAGTTATTAATGCACAAACAACTACTTTTATTCCTGATATTGCGCTAATTACATATTCATTATTTTGAAAATTAATGAATAAACTACTTATGAGAATTATAATAACAACTGATGGGAAGATAATTCCAATAGACGAGGCAATAGAACCTTTCATTCCTCGTTTTTTATATCCAATATAAGTTGCAATATTTATTGCAATAATACCAGGTGTACATTGTCCAAGTGCATAATAATCTAATAATTCTTCATTATTAATCCATTTTTTTGTTTCACACAGTTCTCTTTCTAAAAAAGGAAGCATAGCATAGCCCCCACCGAAGGTTACTACACCAATTGAAGCAAAAGATATAAATAATGAAAAAAGAGAAATTTTTTTTTCTTCCATATTATTGACTCAATTTATCCATTTCAATATTTACTAATTGATCGCATCTTTCATTTAAATCTATACCTGCATGCCCTTTAACCCATTTATAAATTACATTTAATTGTGAATTTAAATTATCCAATTCAACCCATAATTCTTTATTTTTAACAGGTTTTTTATTTGCAGTTTTCCAACCATTTTTTTTCCAATTAGTTATCCATGATGTGATTCCATTTTTTACATATTGACTGTCTGTATTAACAAATATTTTGTTTGGTTTTACACTTAAGCAAGATTTAAGCGCAACTATAACAGCAGTTAATTCCATTTGATTATTTGTAGTGTATTTAACACCAGCACTTTGTTCTGTAAGTAATTTATCATTGTAATACATTACAAAAGCCCATGCACCTATTCCAGGATTGCCTTTACAGCCACCATCAGTATAAATTATTATTTCATCCATTTGATATTTCCCTTACTCTTTAATTCCAGTTTTTTTAATAATGTGGAATCCGAACTGGGTTTTTACGGGATCACTAATTTTATTATATGATAATTTCTTTACTGCATTTTCAAAAGCAGGAACCATTTGTCCTGGTCCAAACCACCCTAAATCTCCACCTTTGCTTTTTGAAGGGCAAGTAGAATATTTCCTAGCTAAAGTAGCAAAATTACTACCTTCTTTGGCTTCCTGAGCTATTTTCATTGCTAATGCTTTGTCTTTGACTAAAATATGAGATGCTCTAAATTGCATATATATACTCCATAATAATAGGGACTCTTTCAAGTCCCTACTATAATACAATTTTTTTATATTAACAATCCTATTAAAATGGTTCTCCATCAGCTTTTGGAGCAGCACTACTTTTACTAAATAGTACAAGTGCAATCAATGTAACTGTATATGGGAATATTTTAAATATAACTGGTGGGAAAGATGATAAAGATGCAAATAATTGTGATACGTTACCAATTGTAGTAGCAATACCAAAGAAGAAAGTAGCACCTAAAATTCCTAATGGTTTCCATTGTCCAAAAATCATAGCAGCAACTGCTAAGAATCCTAAACCAGCAACAGAGCCATTAAATTCACCACTATAGGTTACAATCATAACACCACCGGCTAATGCGCCTAAAGCCCCAGATAACATAACTGCAATGTATCTCATTTTATGAACATTAATACCAGCAGATGCAACAGCAGAAGGATGTTCTCCACAAGCTCTTAGGCGTAAACCGAAACTTGTTTTATATAATAACCACCAGAAGAAAGCCCAAATCCCTATACAAAGCCATGTACTCCAATATGTATTAGTAAATAATAATTTACCTAAGATAGGAATACTATGTAATACAGGTACATCAGATCTTACAATACCTAGCATAATTGAAATATTTCCTGAACCAGTAACATTTCTCGCAATATATACTGTTAAAGCAGCAGCAATTAAGTTAACAGCTGTTCCACTAATAACTTGGTCAGCTTTTAGACTAATTGAAGCAAATCCGTGTAATAAAGAGAAAATTGCTCCACCAATCATTGCAACTATTAAGCCTACTAGTAATGCCCAGTTTCCCATAACCGGTTGTAATATTGAAATAGCTAATGCACTAAAAAAATAACCAACTAACATATAACCTTCAACACAAAGGTTAACAACTCCACTTCTTTCACTAACTAAACCACTTAATGATCCCATTAATAGAGGAATTGTATAAGCTACAGCGTAAGGAGCAATTTGAGTAATAGTGTCCCACATATTAATTACCCTCCTCTACAGCATTTGAATCAGATTTTACAAAATGCCTTTTTTCATTAATTTTTTTAAATCTTTTATCCCAGAATTTTTTAAACATTACACTAGTTGCAGTAAAATAGATTATTACAGCGATTATAGTATCAGCTAATTCTGGTGGTACTTTTGTATTACCACTCATAAAGCCTTTTCCAGCTTGTAAAATTCCAAAGAAGAATGATGAAAAAACAACTCCAATAGGAGAACTGGCTCCTAATAAAGCAACAGCGATACCATCAAAACCTTGTGTTGGTAGGATACCAATTTGAATTTTGCCTGAATAACCACAGTAATATGATACACCTGCTAAACCTGCTAATCCTCCAGCAATCATCATTGATAATACAACTGATCTATTAACTTTAATTCCAGCATATTCAGCGCCAAATCTGTTATAACCAACAGCTTTTAATTCATAACCTAATGTAGTTTTATCCATTATAAATTTAATAACAAATACAGCTAAAATAGCAACAAATAAACCTAAATTAATATAGTTAGAACCATCAAATAATTTAGTAAGCCATTCCATTCTTAATGATTTTTCATAAGGAAGCATTGCACTTTCAGTTTCTAGGCTTGGTCCTTTTAAGAATGCAGGAACGAAATAAAAAACAACCCAATAAGCAATCCAGTTCATCATAATAGTTGAAACAACTTCATGCACATTAAAAAATGCTTTTAATAATCCAGGAATTAATCCCCAAATTGCTCCAGCTAAAAAACCAACTAAAATAATTACAATCATCATTGGTATATGTGGAATATTTAAAGAAAAAGCTACTGTTGTTGAAACTAAACCACCAATTAATATTTGGCCAGAAGCTCCAATGTTAAATAATCCAGTTTTAAAAGCAA
The DNA here is from genome assembly GCA_009930325.1 of Spirochaetia bacterium. Taxonomy (GTDB): domain Bacteria; phylum Spirochaetota; class Spirochaetia; order Sphaerochaetales; family Sphaerochaetaceae; genus Pleomorphochaeta. Next base: position 59,433 of record RZYO01000004.1, read on the forward strand.
ATGCAATTGATAAACCAACTAACATCAATGTTGTAGTAATTGCTAAAGTAGTTCCCGTTCTTCTGACACTCATAAGAGCACCTTTTGTAAGATATCTAAATGCTGAAATTGGATTATCACCAATAAATAGTATTAAAATAGAACCTGCAATTAAGCCTAAAAATACTGCACTAATTGCAATAATAAAATTATTACTTTTTAATTCTTTAATTTTTTTATCACTCATAATTTATTTATCTTCCTTTGAGGAAACACCAGCCATCATTAGACCAACAGCTCTTTCATCTGTATCACTAGTATTAACTACATCCATAAGTTTACCGTCACTTATAACTGCAATTCTATCTGATAAGTTAAATATCTCATCTAATTCAAAAGAAATTAATAGTACTGCATTACCAGCATCTCTATGATCTACTATTTGTTTATGAATAAATTCAATAGCACCAACATCAAGACCTCTTGTTGGTTGCACAACAATAAGTAATTTAGGATTACCAATTATTTCTCTTCCTACAATTGCTTTTTGCTGGTTACCTCCTGAGAGTTTTCCAGCAAGTGAATTTAAACCTTCACCTGATCTTACATCAAATGTGTCAATTATTTTTTGACCATATTCTTTTATTACAGGTTGGTTTAAAATACCATTTTTGCTAAATGGTTTATGATAATAATCTTTAATTACAAAATTATCTTTTAAAGAATATTGTAAAACTAAACCGTGTTTTTGTCTGTCCTCAGGAACATGCCCAACTCCAGCTTCATTACGATCTCTTATAGGTAAATGTGTAATGTCTTTAGAACAAACAAAAACTTTTCCACTTTCAATTTTTTTTAGTCCAGTAATAGCTTCTATTAATTCTGATTGACCATTACCATCAACTCCAGCAATACCTACAATTTCACCTGCTCTTACTGTTAATGAGAAATCTTTAACACCTAATAATTTTTTAGAATTTAATACATTTAAGTTTTTTATTTCTAAAATTGGTTCTTGGGGGTTAGATTTAGCTTTATCAACTTTAAAATTAACAGGTCTTCCAACCATTAATGAAGCCATTTCTGATTGAGAGGTAGATGCTACATCTACAACATCAATCATTTTTCCTCTTCTTATTACAGTACATCTATCAGCTACAGCTTTTATTTCATCTAATTTATGAGTAATAAGTAAAATCGATTTACCTTCTTTTATTAACCCTCTCATTATATCTAATAAATCATCAATTTCTTGAGGTGTTAAAACAGCGGTAGGTTCATCAAAAATTAATATATCGGCATCTACATAAAGCATCTTTAATATTTCAACACGCTGTTGCATACCTACAGTAATATCTTCTATGACACTATCTGGGTCAATGTTTAATCCATATTTATCAGATAAGTCTTTAATTCTTTGAGAAGCATCCTTCTTGTTCAGTATAAAACTTCCCTCTTTTCCTAAAATAATATTTTCAGTAACAGTATAATTTTCAATTAATTGGAAGTGTTGATGCACCATACCTATTTTATGAGCGGTTGCATCATTAGGGTTATTAATTTCTACTTTATTCCCGTTTATTCTTATTTCACCTTTATCAGCTTTATACAAACCAAATAGAATGCTCATCAAGGTTGATTTTCCTGCACCATTCTCACCGAGAATTGCATGAATTTCACTTTTTTTTACCTGAAGAGTAATATCATCATTAGCTACTATTCCTGGAAATTCTTTTCGAATATGAAGCATTTCAATCGCATAATCCATATATTTTCTCCTAACGTATAAAAATACAATTTAAATCATTTAACACAATAAGGCCACCAAAAATGGCGGCCTTGTATTAAAGCAAATAAATGCTTACTTCCATAAACCAGGAAGTGCTTCTGCAGCAACAACAATTTCACCAGATTTCATTTTATCCATTACTTTGTTGCATTCTGCTTGAATAGCATCAGATAAATTAGGATTTGAAGCAGGAATACCAACTCCATTTTCCTTAGCTGTTAATTGAATAGCAGTTCCACCAGGGAAAGTACCATCTAATTCATCTTTAATCATATCATATGAAGCTCTATCTAAATATTTCATTGCTGAAGTTAAGATACATGATTCACCATTAGGCATAACACCGTCAGCATATTGGTCAATATCTACACCAACAACCCATTTGTCTTTACCAGAAGTTCTTTGTGATTTACCTTCGTTGATAACACCAACACCAACACCACCAGCTGCTGCAAATATTACATCAACACCTCTGTCAAACATTGTTGCAGCCATTTGTTGACCTAAAGCTACATCACTGAATGAACCAGAATATAAACAGTCTTCTTGTGCAATTGAAACATTAGTTCCTAAATTTTCATTTGCATATTTGATACCTTGTTGCCATCCCCAGTTGAACTTTTGTACAGCAGGGATTTCCATACCACCAACAAAACCGAATTTACTATTAGGCATTTTTAATGCAGCAGCTACAGCAGCTACAAAGCCAGATTCTTGTTCTGCCCATGATACAGCAACAGTGTTGTCTCTAATTACAACATTATAATCACCAGGATGTGGAACACCATCTAATAATACAAATTTAACATTTGGATATTGATCTTGTGCCTTATAAATTGTTGTTTCAAACTTGAAACCAGGAGTAATAATCATATTATAACCACTGTCTGCCAAGTCAGATACACCAGCAATATAATCAGCTTCTGTTGTTCCTGCAGGTTTAATATATTTTGGAGTAAACCCAAAATCATTACCAGCTCTTACGATACCTTCCCAAGTTCCTTGGTTGAAAGATTTATCATCAATTGTTCCAGCATCAGTTACCATACCAACTTTTAAATCAATTGTTTTAGGTTTTTCAACTACTTTCTCTGTTGAAACAGTAGAATCTGTAGTTGAAGTTTCTTGTGCTTTTTTAGAACAAGATGCAAAGGTTAGTGTTATAGCTACTAACATTAAAAATAGGAAGTAATTAAATTTTTTCATTACTTATTTCTCCTCTTAAAATTTTATAGTGGATTTTTATATAATAGCATTATCGTACATAATGTCAAATATAAAAATTAAAAAAAAATATTTACCTCTAGTGTAAAGTAAAATGTCCACTATTCTTCGTTTGTCGCGATATATGAAGGAAGAGTATTCTTTTCTCCACAAATTTCTCTATATTTTTCAATAGGTGTTAATCCACCTAAGCTTTTTCTAGGATAGTTATTCATCCAGTCTTGAATTTCTCTTACTCTTTTTGCAGGGATTAATGTAATATCAGCTCCTTTTGGAAT
>RZYO01000049.1 GCA_009930325.1 Spirochaetia bacterium
AGTCAAAGAGATAAAAAAAGTAATGCTCCAAGTGATGATGGAAAGTTTAATTATGCTAAAGCTTTTCAAATTCAGATGCTACATGAAAATCCTATGAGGGAAGAAATATTGATTCAACCTTCTGAAGACAGATATGTATTGAGAAATCCAATTGCAAAAGGATTAACATCTAGTGAAATGGATAGTCTTTATGAACTTCCTTTTACAAGAGTTTCTCATATTGATTATGATAAAGATGGAGGTATTCCTGCTTTAACTGAAGTTCAGTTTTCAATAACGAGTAATAGAGGTTGTTACGGTGGCTGTTCTTTCTGTGCAATTACAACTCATCAAGGAAGAATGATTCAAACTAGAAGTAAAGAATCCTTAGTCAAAGAAGCAACTTTATTATCAAAAATGTCAAATTTTAAAGGTTATATACATGATTTAGGAGGCCCAACAGCAAACTTCCAAGCTTTGGCTTGTGATAAACAAATTAAATCAGGTCCTTGTGATACAAAGCAATGTTTATTTCCAAATCCTTGTAGGAACTTAAAAGATTCTCATTTGAGATATTTAGAAATATTAGAAGCGATTGAAAAAATACCAAGTGTTAAAAAAGTTTTTATAAGATCAGGTATACGTTTTGATTATCTTATGGAAGTCTGTGATGAGAAAACAAGAAATAAATTTATGAAACATTTAGTATTAAATAATGTAAGTGGACAATTAAAAATAGCCCCAGAACATGTTGATCCAAAAGTTTTAGATATTATGGGAAAACCACATGTAGAAGTTTATAATAAATTTGTTGAAGCCTTTAAAGATGCAAACGAAAGATATAATAAAAAACAGTATACTATTCCCTACTTTATAGCTGCTCACCCAGGATCAACTTTACAAAGTGCCATAAATTTAGCTCTTCATTGTAAAAGTGTAGGCTTTGTACCGGATCAAGGACAAGAATTTTATCCAACACCAGCAACAGTTTCTACTTGTATGTATTACACTGGATTAGATCCTAGACCTAACAGAAATTTTGAAAAAGTATATATTCCAAAAGGTAGAGAAAAAAGATTACAAAGAGCAATTTTACAATATGATAAAGAAGAAAATAGGGCATTAGTTAAAGAAGCCTTAATGAAAGCAAACAGAATGGATTTGATTAATATATTGTCTCCAAGTAATAATCATTATATGCATAAAAATAGAAAAAATATGCAAAAAAAATCTTATAAAAAGTATTAATTTACTTATTATAAATTGACATGCTTTTCTAATGTGATTAAACTACTAGAAAAGCAAATTTTTAATGCTTAGGAGTAATTATGGATAAGAAGGATATTGACTGGAGTACTTTAGGTTTTAATTACATAAAAACTGATAAGAGATATGTTGCTCATTGTAAAAATGGAGAATGGAGCAAGGGTGAATTAATTGATGATGAAACAATAACACTTAATGAAAGTGCTGGAGTTTTTCAATATGCTCAAACATGTTTTGAAGGTTTGAAAGCTTATACAACAAAAGATGATAAAATAGTAGTATTTAGACCTGAATTGAATGCACAAAGAATGGCAGATACATGTAAGAGATTATGTATCCCTGTATTACCTAAAGAAATTTTTTTAGAAGCAGTAGAAGAAGTTGTTAAAGCTAATGCAAAATTTGTACCACCATATGGTACCTCAGCTTCATTATATTTAAGACCATTTATTATCGGATCCTCTCCTGTTATTGGAGTAAAAGCAAGCGAAGAATATCAATTCAGATTATTTGCATTACCAGTAGGTCCTTATTTTAAAGGTGGTTTATCTCCAATTAAAATAATGGTAAGTGATTATGATAGAGCTGCTCCAAATGGAACTGGAAATATTAAAGCTGGATTGAATTATGCAATGAGTTTATATCCCGGCAAGGTAGCAAAATCATTGGGATATGCTGAAAATATGTACTTAGATGCAAAAACAAGAACATATGTTGAAGAAACAGGTGGTGCTAATTTTATTTTTGTCACAAAAGATAAAAAAATTGTAACACCAAAAAGTGATTCAATATTGCCTTCAATTACTAGAAGATCATTATTAATTGTAGCTAAAGATATTTTAGGATATGAAGTAGAAGAGAGAAGTGTAAAACTAGAAGAAGTTGAAGATTTCGCTGAATGTGGTCTTTGTGGCACAGCTGCTGTTATTTCTCCTGTAGGATTAATTCATACAAAAGACAAAGATATCATATTTAATGGCGATGAGACAAAAGTTGGTCCAATAACTATGGAACTATATAAAACATTAATTGCAATTCAATTAGGAGATATTGAAGCTCCTGAAAACTGGGTAAAACAAATATTATAGAATTTTATTATTTATAATAAAAAACTATTTATATAATAATAAAACCTAATTATTATTAATTAACTCGATTTCAAAATAACATTGAAATCGAGTTCTTTTTATTTTCAATTAAAATATCGTTTTATTTAATAAAAAATTTTTCAATAAAAGATAAAAAAAGTGGAAGAAATAAATCTTCCACTAATAATTTTTTTCTTAATGTAACTTTGAAATAAAATTCAAATGTATACAAATATTTAATTAACCAGCAAAAGCTGTTAATAAAATCTTACCTAAGAATAATGCTGCTACAACCCAAGTCATTGCTGTGATTTCTTTTGTTTTACCAGTAACAAGTTTTAAGATTGTGAAGCTTAAGATACCGAACATAATACCATCAGAGATAGAATATGTTACAATCATCATTAAGATACATAAGAAAGCAGGAACTGCTTCAGTAACATCTTCAAAATCAATTTCTTTTACAGGAGTAATCATTAATACACCAACAATAATTAAAGCTGGAGAAGTTGCTGCTGAAGGAATTGATCCGAAAATAGGTTCTAAGAATAATGAAATTGCAAATAGAATTGCTACTACAACAGCTGTTAAACCAGTTCTACCACCAGCTACAACACCTGAAGAAGATTCAACGAAAGTTGTAATTGTTGAAGTACCTAAAATAGCACCAACAGTAGTACCAATTGCATCAGCAAATAAAGCTTCTTTACAATTAGGGATTGAACCATCTTCTTGAATCATGTCAGCTTTTGTTGCACAACCAATTAAAGTTCCAACTGTATCAAACATATCAACAAATAAGAAAGTGAAACAAACAACAACGAAATCTAATGATAACATGTGTGTAAATTCAAATGGGAAGAAATAAGGAGCTGAAGGTAAATAAGAACCACCTGCATATGCAGTTACGCCAAAAGGAATACCTACAACAGTTGTGATTAAAATACCATAAAGCATAGCACCTTTAACCCCTTTTGCCATCATGAATGCAATAATTACAATACCAATCATTGCAACAATTGGAGCACCTGAAGTCCATGCTGGATTTAGGTGAACTAAAGTAGCGCCATCAGCAACAATAATGCCAGCATTTTGTAAGCCAATAAATGCAATAAATAAACCAATACCAACAGATATAGCTTTTTTCAAGTTAGATGGGATACTGTTTACAATAGCTTCACGAACGTTAAATGCAGTTAATAAAATGAAAATAAGACCTTCAACAAAAACAGCTGAAAGAGCAAATTGCCATGTTTTTCCCATGCCAAGAACAACAGTGAAAGCTAGGAAAGCGTTAAGTCCCATACCTGGAGCTAAAGCAAAAGGAAGATTTGCAACTAAACCCATTACTAATGTTGCAAAAGCACCTGCGATAGCGGTAGCAGCGAAAACGCGAGAGAAGTCCATACCAGCAGCTGATAGGATACCTGGATTAACAGCTAGAATGTAAGCCATTGTTAAAAATGTTGTTACACCTGCCATTATTTCTGTACGTACATTTGATTTTCTTTCAGAAATTTTAAAGAAACTGTCCATAAATGCACTCCTTATATTTAGTGATTGTTTTGATTATTATAGCCTATAAACACAAATAAGTACAGAATTATTTTTAAAAATGTTGCATCTTGTTGCTTTGTAAAGATTTATAATTAATTAAATTATATGTATAATTATTTTAGTTTAATATAAAAATGAGATATTTTTTTTGTTATATATACAAATAATACAAAAACTAAAAATGTGTCAAAATAAAAAGAAATATTAAAAAATTGTTAAATTAACCTTGTTTTATTTTAAAAAGAGGTGTTACAATGTATGACAATTTAAGGAACAACAACATTAGATAAAAATAAATTTGGAGATATATAATTATGAAAAAAAGTGAACTCATTGAATTAATTGAGGTAGCATCTAGGAGGAAATTAGCACACCTTTGTATAAAAAATGCAAAAGTTGTAGATGTTTTTAATAGAAAAGTCTTTGAAGCTGATGTTTTAATATATAAAGATAGAATTGCTGGTTTTTGTAAATGTGGAGAAGGAAAAGCTAAAGAAATACTTGATGTTAATTTTTCGTATATGATTCCTGGTTTCATTGATTCTCATGTTCATATTGAGTCATCTCATTGTACTCCTGAAGTTTTTTCTAATCTATTAATTCCAAATGGTGTAACTACTGTTATAGCAGATCCTCATGAAATTTGTAATTGTCATGGTCTTGATGGACTTGATTATATGCTTGAGGCTAGCGAAGATTTACCTTTAAAAGCTTATTTTATGGTTCCTAGCTGTGTTCCGGCTACATCCTTTGAACACAGTGGTGCAAATTTGAGTGCAGCTGAAATAGAAAAACGAATTAATTACGATAGAGTATTAGGCCTTGGTGAAATGATGAATTATCCAGGAGTAATTAATAGCGATGAAAGTGTTATAGATAAAATTCAATTAGCACATGATAATAATAAGATAATCGATGGACATTCTCCTGAAGTATTTGGAAGTGATTTAGATGCGTATTGTGCTGCAGGAATTAAAAATGATCATGAATGTGCAACTAAAGAAGATTTAGAAGAAAGAATATCACGTGGTATGTATGTAATGCTAAGGGAAGGGACTGTATGTCGCGATGAACTAAATTTATTAAAAGGCGTTACAAATGAAAATTATAAAAGATGTATTTTCTGTACTGATGATAGACAAGTTGAATCTCTATTAACTCAAGGAAGTATAAATAATAATGTAAGATTAGCTGTAAGTAGTGGAATAGATCCAATTATGGCAATATGTATGGCAAGTATAAATAGTGCCGAATGTTATAACTTAAAATATGTTGGAGCAATTGCTCCAAGATATATAGCAAACTTTTCTATTACTAAAAATTTAATTGATTTTAATATGGATTATGTATTTGTTGAAGGAAAGCTTGTAGCTAAGGATAATAAAATATTAAAACCAGCAATAGTTAAAACAATACCTTCAAAAGTAAAGACAAATATGAATGTAAAAAACTTTTCATTAAATAGACTTGAATTACCATTAAAATCAAAAAAAGTAAGAACTATTGATATTGTAGCTGGAGGTGTTGTAACCAAAAAAGGTGAAGCAGAAGTTCAAGTTGTAGATGGTAAATTTAAATATTCAGAAAATGATGATATTTGTAAAATTGTAGTTGTAGAAAGACATAAATCAACTGGAAATTGTTCAGTTGCATTATTAAAGGGATTTGGATTAAAGCATGGTGCTATTGCAACAAGTGTCGCACATGATTCTCATAATATAATTGCTGCAGGTAAAAATGATGAAGACATATATAATGCAATAGAGGAGTTAATTAGTATAGGAGGAGGTATGGCGATATCTCTGAACAATCAAATTGTTGACTCTTTCTCACATCCAGTAGCTGGACTTATGAGTGATTTAGATGCAAAGAGTGTAGCACATAGATTAAATACTTTAGTTTCTAAAGCATATGAAAAATTGGAAATAAATAAATCTTTAGATCCTTTTATGACTCTATGTTTTATGTCATTACCTGTAATTCCAGAATATAAAATAACAGATATGGGTTTATTTGATGTAACTCAATTTAAATTCGTAAATATAGAATTGTAAATATTAAATACTTAAAAATTATAACGACTACTCATCAGATATAGAGTAGTCGTTTTTAGTTATATGTTAATTTTTTCAAAAATATAATCTCTTTAGATAAATTTTTACATAATGGAGTTATTTATTCAATTTTTTTATTAAATTAGACTTTATTTATTTGAATATGTATGGTAATATCAAGCAAGTTATTTTTAAAAACAATTCGCAAGAAGGTATATTAATGAATTTTCCAAAGACAATTAATGATAATAATCATATTGAAATTAGAGTAAGATTAGCTTGTGATAATTTTTATTTTGGTCCGGGAGCTGCTCGTTTACTCGAACTTATTGAAAAGGGAGATAGTGTTAGAGAAGCTTGTAAATTAATGAGAATGTCTTACTCTAAAGGTTGGAAAATATTAAATATAATAAAGGAAGAAACGGGCTTTGATCCTGTAATAAGGCATCAAGGTGGTCAAAATGGTGGTAATACAGTTTTGAGCGATGAAGGAAAGCTACTACTTGATTCATTTAGGAAAATAGAAAAAGAAATAAAGGATTTTGCAAATCAAAGATTTAAAGAATATTTAGGTGAAAAAAATGACTAAAAAGGAATTTAAAATTCATCTAAAACATCCCAAAGTAATAATCTTTTTATTTGTATTATTGTTTTTTGTTATTTTTTTTACATCATTTTTTATTGGAAGGTACCCTATAAAACCTTCTCAATTGATTTTAGTATTATTATCTAGAATTTTCCCAATTGAGCCTACCTGGAGTAAAACAGTCGAATCAATAATTTTAAACGTTAGGTTACCTAGAATTTTAAGTTCTGCAATTATTGGAGCTGCTCTTTCAATTTCTGGTTTAAGTTATCAAGGTATGTTCAAAAATCCAATGGTATCTCCTGATGTTTTAGGAACTACAGCAGGAGCTGGTTTTGGAGCGTCTTTAGGTATTCTTTTAGGTTTTTCTTATTTAAGTATAAGTTTAATTAGTTTTGGATTTGGGCTTGTAGCAGTAATTTTTGTAACATTAATTGGATCTAAATTGATGAATCAAAAAACTTTAGCCTTAATTCTTGGTGGGATTATGATAAGTTCATTATTTACATCAGGGACTTCTTTTGTAAAACTAGTTGCTGATACTGATAATACTTTACCTGCAATAACTTATTGGTTAATGGGATCTTTATCTTCTGTTAGAAAATCAGATATATACTTTTTATTAATTACAACTATTATTGGCTTAATTCCCTTAATTGTTTTGAAATGGAAATTAAATTTATTAACTTTAGATGAAGATGAAGCAATGAGTTTAGGTATAAATACTATATTATTGAGAAAAATTGTAATTTTTTGTGCAACACTAATGACCAGTGCATCTATTTGTGTTGGTGGACATATAGGCTGGATTGGTCTAGTAATCCCTCATTTTACGAGAATGGTTGTTGGTTGTGATTATAGAATATCTTTGCCAATTTCCATTTTAATGGGTTCTTCTTTTTTAATGGTAGTCGATACCATTAGTCGTAGTCTTTTAACTAGTGAAATTCCAATTGGAATATTAACAAGTTTTATAGGAGCTCCATTTTTCTTATATCTAATGATAAGGGAGTCAAAAAAAGTATGAGTTTAAAAGTAGAAAATTTATCTTTTGGATATTCTGATAAAACTATTTTAGAAAATTTAACTTTTGAAATCAAAGAGGGCGATTTTGTTTGTTTACTTGGAAAAAATGGAGTTGGAAAAAGTACTTTATTTAAACTATTATTAGGATTTTTAAAAAAGGATTCTGGAAGTATTTATATAGATGAAACACCCTTAGAAACTTTTAATAGAAAAGAATTAGCAAGACAAATTGCCTATATACCGCAATATTCTTCAAGTGCATTTAATTATAGTGTTTTTGATACAGTTTTAATGGGAACAACTTGTAGACTAGATACATTTGGTTCTCCTAAAGCAAAAGAAAAAAAAATTGCATATGAATCTTTGAAAAAATTTGATATAGAACATCTTTCTCACAAATATTGTGATTCAATAAGTGGAGGTGAAAGACAATTAGTTGTTTTAGCAAGAGCCATTGCCCAAGGTTCTAAGATATTAATATTAGATGAACCAACTGCAAATTTAGATTATGGAAACCAAGTTAGAGTAATGAAAACTATATCACAATTAAAAGAACAAGGTTATTCAATAATATTATCTACACATAATCCAGAACAAGCTATGTGGTTTAGTGATAAAGTAATGTTTTTAGATGATAAAAAAATTATAGCTTATGGGCAAACGGATGAAGTAATAACCTCTAAATTATTAAATAAAATTTATGGAATTGAAATTGATTTACTAGAAAAAGATGGAAGAAAAATTTGTTTCCCAAGGATTAATTAATTATGTTTAACTGGAATGATAAAAGTATCAAATGGTTTAGTGATAGTGCCAATAAGACTACTTTTCATAAAGATATAGCGAAAGAAATTATTCCATATCTAAATAATAATGACACATTATTGTCTTTAGGTTCTGGCTTAGGGTTTCTGGAGAGACAGCTTTCTCCTTATATAAAATCAATGACTCTTGTTGATAATAATGATAAAGCAATTACTTATTTAAATGCTCATAAACTAGATAATCAACAAATAATTAATATTTCTGCTCAAGAGATAAATTCTAGTTATGATTATTTGCTTCTTTCTTTTTTTTCAAGAATGTATATTGATGATTCATACCATATTTATCAAAAAATGGCTAAAAAAAAGATTTTTTATTTAATTAATGAAAGAAGATGTGATGTAAATCAAGTTTTTTCATATTTTGATAATAAAAACATTAAATATTCTTATAAAAAAATGAAATTAGAATTTAACCAAGTATTACAAAAAAATGAAATTACTGATTTTCTTGATCAATATTATTCATTTGCTTCAATTACGAAAAAGCAAAAATTATTGGATAACCTTATAAATATTGATGATGAAACTGTCATTTTTAAAAATAATAAAAAAATTATATTAATAATTATAGATTTAGGAGATAAAGAATTATGAAAAAACGAATTTTGATAATTGCAATCTGTTTTTTAATTAGTAGTTCAGTTTTTGCCCAAGGACAAAAAGAAAATAATTACATACCACAAACAGAACAAACCAAAATATTTGTTGATTCTCTTGGACGAGAAGTTGAAGTCCCAGTTAATATTGAGAGAGTTGCTCCATCAGGCAATTTATCACAACAAATTATTTATTCATTGGTACCTGAAAAAATGGTTGGGTGGGGAACTAGACCAACAAAAAAAATGCAGAAATATTTTTTACCAGAAATAGTAGATAAACCAGTTTATGGTGCATTTTATGGAAAAAAAGCAAACTTAAATATGGAAGCATTGTTAGTTGCTGATCCGCAAGTTGTAATAGATATTGGTGAAATAAAAGGTTCGAAGGAAGAAATGATTAAAGATCTTGATAATTTGCAAGATAAATTAAATATTCCAGTTGTTTTTATTTCATCTTACTTAAATCATATGGATTCAACATACATTGATTTAGGAAATTTATTAGATGAAAATGAGAGAGCTTCTATAAGAGCAGAATATTGCGCTAACACTTTAAATCAGGCTAATCAAATACTTTCAACTATCGCAGATACAGATAAAGTCTCAATTTATTATGGTACTGAACAAGATGGATTAACCTCTTTTCCTAAAGGAAATTTCCACACACAAGTTTTTCCTTTAATTGGAGTTAATAATATTGTAGATTCTTCCTCTAATGTTGTTCAAGTGAGTGCTGAACAATTAATAATATGGAATCCTGATTATATTATTTTAACTAATGAAGGTGGTTATAATTCTTTCTTAGCTCAAGATAGTCCTTTCAAAGATTTAAAAGCTATAAAGGAAAATCATATTTTTATTATTCCTGAAGGACCCTTTAACTGGATTGATAGACCACCAGCCATGAATAGGATATTAGGAATAAAATGGTTAGGGAATTTAATTTATCCTGATCAATTTAATATCGATATAAGAAATGAAGCAAAAACTTTTTATAAATTATTTTATAATTATGAATTAAATGATACTGAATTAGACCAGTTGTTGCTCCATTCTACAAATTAATTTTATTAGGCTATTATGATTATTTTATTATAATGGCCTAAATTATTTAATTCTTTTTTATCTTTTTATTTTCTTATATTGCAATCATATTTAAATCATAGTATTTTTTATTAAACCTAGGAGAAACTTTATATATGAGTTCAAATAAAAAATTAGAAGAACAAATAATCAAATTAAGAGAAAATATCGTAAAATTATCTAGTAGTTCTAACGAAGAAAGAAACAAAGCTCTTTTTTTAATCAAAGAAGGACTATTAAGAGATAAAGAAATAATTTTCGAAGAAAATAGAAAAGATTTATTAGCTGCAAAAGAAGCGAACCTTTCATCCTCTATAATCTCTCGTCTAATATTTGATGAGAAAAAACTTCAATCTTCTATTGATGGTATTCAAATGATTATGGATCAAGAAGATCCTATTGGACATATTATAGAAAAGCGCAAACTTGATGATAATTTAATTTTAGAAAAAGTAAGTTTTCCTTTAGGTGTTATTGGGATGATTTTTGAATCTAGGCCAGATGCCTTAATACAAATTGTATCTCTTTGTTTAAAAAGTGGTAATGGTATTGTTCTAAAAGGTGGAAAAGAAGCCGTTAATACGAATAGAGCATTGATTAACAGTATTATTCGCTCTTTAAATGATTTTTCTTTATATGCATTTTGGGTAATTTTAATTGAAAGTCACAGCGATGTTGATACTTTATTAACTATGGATTGTTATATTGATTTATTAATACCACGAGGTTCTAATTCCTTTGTATCTTATGTAATGAATAATTCAAAAATTCCAGTGATGGGGCATTCTGATGGAATCTGTGCAATATATGTCGACGAAAGTGCAGATTTAGAGAAAGCGGCTTTAGTTTGTTTTGATTCAAAAACACAATATCCTTCTGCTTGTAATGCTGTAGAAACTATTCTAGTAAATAAAAATATTTCTTCTGCTTTTCTACCTATTTTAAAAGAAGAATTGGATAAAAAAAATGTTATTATCCATGGTGATAAAATATGTGCCTCTATTATTGATTGTATTGATGCAGTAGAAGAGGATTGGGATAGCGAATATTTAGATTTAGAAGTTGCAATTAAAATTGTTGATAATGTAGATGAAGCAATTAATCATATAGCAAAACATGGATCCCATCATACAGATGTAATACTTTCTAAAGATGAAAATAATATATTAAAATTCTTTAATAGTGTTGATAGCGCTGATGTTTTTAGTAATTGTAGTACTAGATTTGCTGATGGTTATAGATTTGGCTTGGGCGCTGAAGTAGGGATTTCAACCTCTAAATTACATGCTCGTGGTCCTGTTGGGGTTAAAGGATTGATGAGTACAAAATATCTATTAAGAGGTGATAACCAAATAGTAGAAGATTATAGTTCCCATAAGAAAAATTTTAAACATGAAGAACTAATGTAGTTCAAATTGGTGGTAAAAAATGTCTAGAGATTTCTCTAATTTAAAAACAATAGTTGTTAAAGTTGGTACAAATTTATTATCAAGTAAAACAACAATAGATGAGAAAAGAATAGAAAATATAGTAGAACAAATTTCTCAATTAAGAGAAAAAGGATATCAAGTTGTATTAGTAACATCTGGTGCAATTGGTATGGGTGCAAAAGAACTTAATATAAAAAATAGTGTAAAAGATATTGCTATGAGACAAGCCTTAGCTTCTATTGGACAACCTATTTTAATGAGTACTTATAGAAAGTTTTTTAAAAAACAAAATATTGTTTGTTCACAAGTATTAATTACACGAAAAGAATTAGATAACAGAAAAACTTATGTAAACTTAAGAAATAGCATTTTCACATTATTAGATTTAGGGATTATTCCAATTTTAAATGAAAATGACTCCATTAGTACTGCTGAAATTGGTTCAGCTTTTGGTGATAATGATAGAATGAGTGCCTTAGTTGCTTCTAAAATTGATGCACAACTATTAGTAATTTTAACAGATATAGATGGCTTATATAATGATAACCCAAAAGATAATTTGGAAGCTAAGCTTATAAAAGAAATTGAAAGTATTGATGATACAATTATGGGGTATGCAAAAGGAGCGGGATCTACTTTTTCAACAGGCGGCATGAAAACTAAACTCTTAGCTGCTAAAATTGCTGCTATTGCTGGTTGTAGTTGTGTGATTGCTAGTGGTATGGATTCAAATGTATTAATCAAAATTGTTGAAAATCAAGATATTGGGACATATATTCATCCAAAAGAAAAAATAAGCCAAAGAATTAGATGGATTATAAATAGTTCAACAAACGGTTCAATTAGAATAGATAATGGTGCGAAAAAAGCATTAGAAAATCATAAAAGTTTATTGCCATCAGGTATTATTGAAATAAATGGAGTATTTGAGGCTGGAGATGTAATAGAAATTTGTGATAGCAAAGGTATTGCCTTTGCAAAAGCCGTCCCTTATTATGATAGTACAGACATTTTAGCAATTAGTGGTCATAACAGTAGTGACATTGAAGAGTTGTTGGGACCTGGGAAAAAAGCTGTTATTTTCCGTCCAGAGGATTTAGTTTTTATAAATGAGTCAAATAAGTAAATATAGAATATATCATAGAAAGCAAGATATTGGGAAAAAAATTGAGCAGTTACATCGAAGTGAACAATTAGCAATTGGTATTATTGATGTAGGAACTTTAGAACAACTAGAAAACACCTTGAGATGGTATTCAAAAAATATGAATTTTTGCCTCCATGCTGCAATCAGTTCAGAAAGAGGTGATATTACTGCATTTAAAGAAGAATTTCCTGATGTAACTTTTATTGTATTTCCTTCAGTTGTATCTCTTGGTGAAAGTGTTAATACAGTAGCCGATGAGTGTTTTACAACTTTTTTTATGATTGTAAGAAGTGATGTTGATATTATTAGATTTGAAGGAGCTTATTTATTTGAACTTTTAAATAGTAAAGATTCTCCAGTCGCTTTGGTTCCTGCAATTGCAAATAGTAATAAAGAAATTGTGCCATCAATGCGTTCTCCTAGGTTAAAAGGCACTTTAATTGATCCAGATTCTTATTTCCCTCACATGTCTTCGACTGAAGTATTTCCAACACTTTATCCTTATAGAGGTATGGGATTATTTGATAGAGCCTTATTTCAACGATTACGCGGTTATGATACTGAAATTAAAAGTGAATATTTTCAATGTTTAGATTTTGGTATTAGATGTAATGAATTTGGGAATACAATAGGTTGTACAAGTGCTTTTATTATTAGTTTTCCTGATAAGCTTAGTTTGATTGAAGATAGAACCCCTACAGAAGAATTAGATATAATTCATACTCGTGCTTTAGGAATTGAAACTATTAATGGTAAAAATTTTGCACATAAGTTTAGAGGATATTTTGATAGAAAAACTTTTAATGAAGAAGTAAAAAGTCGAAATATTATATTAGTTAAAAAAGATTTTAATACATTGATTAAAAATTGGAAATATACTCCTGATGAAGACTTGTTGAGAAGTGAGAAGTAATATTTTATGTTTATTTCTGCTCATCCACCAATAAAGAATATAATAAATAAAAAACTAATCATTTTTTTAGTTTTATTAAGTTTCGTATATATGAAATTATATTCAACGTCTTTTTTTGATTATCCCATATCTACTGTATTTATTGACGCAGGACATGGCGGTGTTGATAGTGGAGCTGTATCTTCTTTTTCATTTAATCCATTAATTGAAGAAAAAGACATTGTTTTAGATATCTCTTTAAAAGTTGAAGAATATTTATCAAAACAAATGCCAGAATTAAAGATTATTCAAACAAGATATGACGATTCTTTTCCTTCATTACAAGAAAGGAGTGAATTAGCTTATAAAACAATATTAGATGATAAATCCTCATCTTTATTTGTATCTATTCATGCAAATTCTTCTCTCAGTTCTAGTGCAAAAGGTGTTGAAGTCTTCACAAAATTAGAAAATAAAATAATTAATTTGGTTGATGAAGATACTCCAATAGATAATATTGATTTATTTGTAAATGATAATTTAATCACTTTAAACAAAAAACAATATTCTACAAGTCTAAGTTTGAGTGATAACATTTTAGAATCAATTAAAAAAAATATCCCTCATGTTGTAAATAGAGGGATAAAGAGTGATGATTTATATGTATTAAATGTCTGTAGAACTACTGCTACCTTAGTTGAAGTTGGATTTATTTCAAATGAAGACGAAGTGAAGTTGTTATTAGATAATGTTTACCGAGACAAAATAGCTAAAGCAATCAGTGATGGTATTATTAAAACTATAAATAATCGAAAAAGATAATTATATGCTGATTATGAACATAAAATTTAAGTAATTGATAAAAAATGATAAATTTACTTTCTAATAAAAAACCTAGTACTTAAAATGATATGGTACCTCCAAAGTAGACAAAATAATTTTTCTAAGAATAAAAATTATTCTTCTTTATTAAGTTTTAATCGTTCTTTTGAAACTAAATCTCTCTTAAGAGTTTTTAAAGCAGAAGATAAACTTACTTTATAAATATGGGGATTTATTTGTCTTTTATATGATTTATGGAACATTTCAAGATTCTTTCTACCAAATTCTTGAAGTTCTTTTAGACTTTTTTGCTCATCAACTCTTTTTCCATTTATCATTTTAATTTTTAATAATGGTTTTATTGAAGTGTATTTATTACTTTTTAATTTAAAAAAGTCTGTTTCACTAAAAGGATGATAAAAAGAATAATCTCTTCCTGGAGCAACTTTTTCAGAATCTAAAGTAATTAAATCAGCGATTGCACCATTTTTTTCATCATAAAATCTCCAAACTTGTTTAACTGCTGGATTAGTTGTTTTCCCAAATGAATTTGAAATTTTCATTGTTGGTATAAATGAACCATCTTGAGATTCTTTTGCACATAATTTATAAACGCCGTTTAAAGAAGATTGGAAACCTCCAGTAACTAGGTGGGTGCCGATTCCCCAAAGGTCAATAGGAGCATCATCTGCAACAAGTGCTTGAATTATTTCTTCTGTAATGTCGTTTGAAACAACTATTATAGCATCATTTAACCCAGCTTCATCAAGTTTATCTCTAATTATTCTTGGTAAATAACTCATATCCCCAGAGTCAATTCTAACTCCAATTTTCTTACCTTTTGCTTTTTGTTCTAATCCGATTTTGATTGCATTATCAATTCCTGATCCTAAGGTATCATAAGTATCGATTAATAAAATACAATTATCTGGATATATCTCTGCAAATTTTCTAAAGGATTCTTCTTCACTATCAAAGCTCATAACCCATGAATGAGCCATGGTTCCACTTACAGGTATGTTAAATAATTTTCCAGCAAGTGTATTACTTGTGACTTTAGTCCCCCCAATGAAAGATGCTCTTGCTGCACTTAATGCACCGTCATCTCCTTGAGCTCGTCTTAGTCCAAACTCCATGATACTTGCACCTTTGCTGGCAATTACCATTCTTGAAGCTTTAGTAGCTATTAAAGTTTGGAAGTTAATAGTATTTAAAAGCATACCTTCTATAAGTTGGGCATCAATTAAATTTGTATGAATTCTAATTAAAGGTTCTCCTGCAAATACTACTTCAGCTTCATCCATTGAATAAACAGATCCTTCAAATTTGAATTTACTTAAATATTCCAAAAAGTCTTCATCAAACATTTTTAAAGTTCTAAGGTATTCTATATCATCATTGCTAAATTTAAAACTTTCTAATTTATCTAGCAGTTGATCTAAACCTGCAAATAATGCATATCCTCCATTAAAAGGATTTGTTCTATAAAACATATCAAAAATAACTTTAGGATTGTAATTATTTTTAAAGAAACCTTGCATCATTGTTAATTCATAAAAATCTGTAGTAAGTGCGCTAATATTCATTTTTACCTACTTTAAAACTTCAATTTTTTCAAAATTAGTATAGGGAATCAAAGCCTTAGGAATTGAAACTGAACCATCCTCATTTTGAAAGTTTTCCAAAATTGCAACAATAGCTCTTGAAAGAGCAACAGCTGTACCATTTAGCATATGTACATATTGATTATTGTTATTTTCATCTTTATATCTTATTTGAAGAGATCTTGATTGATAATCTGTACAGTTACTTGTTGAAGTAACTTCTCCATATTCACCATTTTCCCCTCTGCCTGGCATCCAAGCTTCAATATCAAATTTTCTGTAAGCAGGTGCACCTAAATCCCCTGTACAAGTATCTACAACTCTATAAGGAATTTCCAAAGATGAGAAAATTTCTTCTTCAATTTCTAATAATTGTTGATGAATTTTATCACTATCTTCTGGTAAACAAAGTACAAACATTTCTAATTTGGAAAATTGATGAACTCTATAAAGTCCTTTTGAATATTGTCCGGCCCCTCCAGCTTCTCTTCTAAAACAATGAGATAAGCCTGCCATTTTAATAGGTAAATCTTCTTTATTCAAAATTTCATTACTATAATATCCACCAAGTGTAATTTCTGCTGTACCCACTAAGCAAGTATCAGTATTTTCTATTGTGTAAATATTGCTTTCAGCACCTCTTGGATTAAACCCAATTCCATTTAAGATCTCTTCTTTTGCAATATCTGGAGTAATAAATGGTGTAAATCCTTTTTTAATTAAAATATCTGTAGCAAATCGTTCAAGTGCCATTTGAAGAATAACACCTTTATTTTTGACATAATAGAATTTAGGACCAGATACTTTTGTTCCTTTTTCAAAATCTAAAATATCTAGTTTTTCACCAATTTGAACATGATCTAAAGCTTTAAAATTAAATTTTGTTGGTTCTCCAAAAAATTTAATAGCAGTATTGTCTTTATCTTCTTTACCAATTGGAGCACTAGGGTGAGCGTAGTTTGGAATAGTTCTTGTTAATGAATTGTATTTGTCTAAAGTTTCTTTTAGTTTTTCTTCAACCTCAGCAATTTCAACTTTTAAAGCTTTTCCTTGTTCAATTAATTCTTGACGAATAGTTGGCTCTAATTTTCCTTTCATTTTAGAAGCATTTGTATTTCTTTGGCTTCGTAAATCTTCGCTTTTTTGAAGTAAAGCTGCTCTTTCTTCTTGAATAGCAAGAATGCTATCTAAATCCACATTCATAAAACGGTTTTTAATGTTTAATGAGATTTCTTCTTTTCGGCTTTTAAGCTCTCTTAAATCAATCATGGTTTATGTCCTTGAGATTGTAAATTTGTTTATAATAATAATAGGTTTAAAAAAAATGTACTAGATAAATAATTATTTTTTCTCTAATTCTTTAGATTTTTTTGATGTATTTATAACACTGTTTATAATAGCACTACTAAATTTATTGTCTTCTAATGTTTTAACACCTTCAATAGTAGTTCCACCAGCTGAGCAAACCTTGCTCATTAAGCTAATTGGGTTTTCTTTATCCACATCGTAAAGGGATTTTGCACTTTCCATTGTAGCAAAAGCAATATCTAAAGAAGTATCATAAGCAATCCCTTCATAGGTGCCACCTAAAGCTAAAGCATGAGCGAATTCAAATACAAAGGCAATTGCAGATCCACTTATTCCAATAAAAGCACTAAACTTATCTTCATCTAGGAAAAAAGCATTACCAAACATTTTTGCAATTTTATAAGCTAAATTTTTATCAGTAGCACTTGTTTTTGTTGAGCCACAAATTGCAGTAACTGATTTATTACATTTTGCAGCTAAATTAGGCATAAATCTAACTATTCTAGTACTTCTCAAATGTTCTTCTAAAGTGGAAGTAGTAACGCCAGCAGCTATTGAGATAAATAATACGTCATTAGTATTAGCATCTTTTATTTGGTTATATATTTTAGGTAGGATTTGAGGTTTTACACAAATCATAATTATATTTGAGTTTTTAATTAAAGATTCAATAGAATCATAAGAAAATATTTCAATATTTGAAGATTTTAATTCATGTTTTAATAATTCCATTTTGTTATTATCAGTGTCAAAAATTGATATATTAAATTTATCACTTGCTTTTGCTACTGCTCTTAAAATCGAAGAACCCATGTTACCTAGGCCAATAAATCCTATATTATCCATATTTTTCTCTCCTTAATAATACATTATTTTATATTAATTATAATGTATAGTTTAATCAGCCCAATCCAACCTATGTAGATGACCTTTTTCTTCTAATCCAGCAAAATTTATTTGTCTTAAATATTCATATGCTGCTATTGCAACTGAATTAGAAAGATTCAAACTTCTTAATTCTTTTTTCATTGGAATCCTAACACATTGTTCTTTATGTTGGACTAGTATTTCTTCATTAATTCCTTGATCTTCGCGTCCAAAAATTAAATAAGTATCGCCTTTTACTTCATAATTTGCTTCATGATATGATTTTAAAGCTTTTGTCGTAAAGAAAAATAGTTTTTCATTTTTTTTTGCTTCTAGAAAACTTTGAGTATTTTCCCATTGAGTAACATTTACTTTATCAAAATAATCTAAGCCGGCTCTTTTAACGTGCTTTTCATCAATACTAAAACCTAATGGATGTACTAAATCTAAATGTGCACCAATTACAGCGCATGTTCTAATAATATTTCCTGTATTTTGAGGGATTCTTGGTTCAAATAGAACTAAATGTAATGCCATCGTTATTTCTCCTACAAATATAAAAGAAAAATACCATTATTATTAGGAGTTATCAAGCTAGTTTAAC
Source organism: Spirochaetia bacterium (assembly GCA_009930325.1). GTDB lineage: Bacteria > Spirochaetota > Spirochaetia > Sphaerochaetales > Sphaerochaetaceae > Pleomorphochaeta. Next base: position 18,740 of record RZYO01000049.1, read on the forward strand.
TTTTATTCGAAATTTGTAATATTAAAATTATTTATAAATTCTTTTAATTGTTCTTTCAAAAGAGGTTTACTGAAATAATAACCTTGGATTTTATCGCAACCTAATTCTTTCATTGTGTGAAATTGTTCTTTTGTTTCTACTCCTTCTGCAATTACAGAAGCTCCAATTTCATGAATAGCTTCAATGGTTTTTTTTATTAATGTGTTTATTTTACTCTCATGAATTCTCGAAACAAAATACTTATCAATTTTTATAATATCTATTGGTATATTCCCAATTACTAATAAAGAATTGAAGCCAGTGCCAAAGTCATCTATTTCGATTAAATATCCTTTTTTTTGCAACAGTGAAAGACTTTTATTTAACTTAAAAATATCTTCTTCAAAAACACGTTCAGTAATTTCAATCCCAATTCCTTGTCTTGTAATATTGTTTTTTTCTATTTCATTTTCAACCCAATCTAAAAAAGAATCATTTATTAATTCATTTTTGGTAATATTAATAGAAGGTTTAATATCATAACCCTTATTTGTCCATTCACTATAATCTGAAATAGCATTTTTTATTACACACTTAGTTAATTCAATAATGTGTCCACTTTCTTCAGCGACTTTAATAAAAAAATCTGGGCCAATATTTGGTTTTTTTGCTCTATCCCATCTCAAGAGGGCTTCACAAGAAAAAACCTTATTTTTCTTTAAGTCAATAATAGGTTGATAAACTAAATAAAAATCATTATTTTTTATTGCATTGTTTAAAGATGCAGCAATTTCATATTGAAGATATCGTGTATTTATGTGAATAGGATTAAATATGAAAACCCCAGATTCATATGGACTGCCCTGATCGGAGGTGGTTCTAGCTTTATAAATTAATTCTTTTGCTTCTATTTGATCACCTTCATATTCAATAATCCCAACTTTTATTATCACTTTTATGATGTTGTTTATGAAATTATTTGATTTGTTTAATAAATTTATACTAGTTCCTGAATCCGTATAAATAGTCAAAAATCAGAAAGTCCCATTTTTTTTAGAAAATTTCGGGACTTTATCTACTAAATTTTTTCATTTTATTCTTCTGTGAGATTTCACCTCACATATTTAACAAGTTTTGATTTGATTGATTAGTAACATTGAGAATTTTTGATAAAATTATTGGCTTATTGACATAATGAATTCTTCTAATTGGTATCAGAAGTGTGTTAAATATTAGATTATCTACTTTTTTTAATTGAAATTTGGAAAGTAATTATTGATAC
>RZYO01000185.1 GCA_009930325.1 Spirochaetia bacterium
ATAACAATATTTACATTTTAATTGACATTTATTTGAAATCATAATTCCAATACTATTTATTTTATCAATCACAAAATATCATTCCTTTTTCTAATAAAAAATTGGGAAAGAAAAATATCTTTCCCAATTATTTAACTTATATTATTAAATCTCTCTTATATTAAAAGTTCATTATTAAATGAACATGATGATAAAAATCTTCTAACTTCTGGTAAAGAATACATATAATCCATTTTACTTTCATCAGAATTATACATTTTAATTAAAAATTTAATTTTTTTAGCTTTAATATAAACTGGAATATCTGCTGAATAAGATGTTACTAATCCGGTATTTGTTGTTTTAGTACCATCATCAATAAAACTAAAAATACATTCAGAATCTTCTTTATATGAAGTTTGATAATAATATTTTCCAGAACTATCTACTTCAGATGAATAAGTTGGAACTTTACCATTTCCACCATCTCTTGCATTAATAGCTTCTAAATTAGAAATATCGTAATCAAATAATTCAACTATATCACCAGTTGTAATAATAAAATCTGAATCCGATTCATAGTTAGCACAATCAACCATACTTCCAATTCCAGATAAAATATCACCAGATTTACTAGTATATTCATACCATGCATAACCATCATAATTAGTTCTAGAAACTCTAATTCTACCACTATTTGGAAATTTATCACCATCTCCAGTATTTAATTCTAATGATCCTGCATTTAAAGCACCAGCAGCAGTAGATGATACTGTACTATCATAAATAATAACATTATCACTAGCAAAATTATCACTTGATCTATAAACTCTAAATCCACTTGCAGAAGGATCAAAAGAAATATTAAATTTAATAGCTTTTATTGTACTATTTGTTAATGTTATATTTTTTGTATCACATTCTGCTGGATTAGTTTCTGATCCATCATGATTTAATAAAGATACTCTATAATAATATGTTCCGTCAGTAAGAGTTCCACCAACATATCCATCAGGTTCACAAATAGAATTTTCTATAATACTTGGTTCTTTCATAAGAATATCTCCCGTATAATTCCATTGATACATTCTAGCTTTACTAACATCTGTTTTTATTCTATTTGTATCTGTAAATAATAATTTTGATGCTTGTGGATTTTCAACTTGTTTCCAAATTTGACCATCATCAACACTATAATATGCTTCAATAGTAGTTCCAGACTCAGAATTATAAATTTTATCTAAATAATATGTAATTTTATTAAATTCATTAAATGTTGATGATCTTGATACATAATAACCTATATTTGAATAACGTCCTAAAGTAACACCAAAATTAGAAGAAACTATAGGGGTAACATATTTATTTCTACTAATAAGTACTGCTTTAATTCTTAATGTTGAAATCGCTTCTTTAAAATCAATTTTTTGTTCAACATTAAATGGTATCCAAATATCGGTATTTGAATCTGTAGAATAATAGAATTCAACAAAAGCTGTACCATCATAACTATTATTATAATCACCATTTAATATAAAGAAATTAGTTTTTTTAGAATCTAATAATTCTGTTGCATCAATTTCATCAAATAAAACTTCTGTTTTATATGCAGTTTGTCCAGCATAATCAAATACTTCTACATTGCTTCCTGTTGAAAAATCTGCAATAAACATATCATATTTTAAATCTTCGGTAATATATGTAGCCCAAGTTTGACCATTAGGAGAGCTTAATAAAATTCCTCTTGCTGGTTCAGAAGAAATTGGCTCACCTGTAGTTACATCATTAAAAGTTTGGCTAGTTCCTACTTCTGCGACCCATACTTTTGTTTCAAAATTAATATCACCAACAATAAATCCATATCCTTTACCGCCCATTAAGTAAATTGGATTATTTGACCAATCAATTTTATATGGTACTTCTGCTGTATCTGCACCTTCGACATTAACTAATGGATATATATCTTTATTATGTTTATAATATACATCTCCTGCCCATCTTCCTGGACCCATATTTTCTGGATCACTAATAGGAACACCAGAATCATTTAAAGGTATAAGACCTGCAAAAAACACTTCTTCTGTTGTATCATCTGGATAACAATATTTAAAATAAACATTTGCAGAAGTTAAAAATACATCTGAATTAAAAGATATATCACTTAATGTAAAATTACTTAAAGATGAATTATTAATATATAAAGTTTGACATAAAGGAGTAGTTCCACAATATTTTCTACAATTAAAAACTGGGCCATTTGTTGTTTTTATTTTTTCAATTAAATTTGTAGTATATTTAGTTTCTACATCTATAGTTGTTGTTTTTAATTCTACAGATTGAGATGTCGATTTTAAACCAGAACCAAAGAAATTTTTAGAAACAGAAATACCACCTGGGCAACTAATTTTAACTTCTCTAATACCATAACGGCAATTTGAAGGAATAGTAAATTTAGCTTTAAATCTTCCATCTGAATTACATTTAACTGCACCATTTAATAAATCTGAATTTGTACCTATATCATTCAATGCAGTTAAATTAACTCTTTTATTATCAAAATAACACTCGATATAATCTTGTAAAGGTACAAAACCCCCGCCATCTATTGTTATTTCTATTTGTTTTAAGTTTAAAACAGTTTCGATATCGTTAATATAAGAACCTAAATTAACAGAATTTTTATTAATTGTTTTATAATATTCTGTAACTGTTTGTAAATATAAACCATATTCTTCTGTTGTTTCATAGAAATTATATAATTTACCATTTGTTGTACTTTTTGGACCAGTTGCAGTTAAATATGTTTTATTATCTTCATAAATCAATCCCATATCAACTTGCTTTTGCATATTAATACCAATAGAATTATCAATAATATTTTCAATAATTTTATTTTGCCCTTCAATTTCTTCAATAAACATATAACTATCTGGCGTAATATTAATATTTGGAACAAATTTACACGATGTTAATCCTTCTGCTAATGATTTTGGCTTAGTAGCATATGGTTGCGTTTGCCATAATCTTTCAGTATAACCACCAATACCTTCTCCAGCCATTACATATTTTCCATTTAATAAACTCGCAGTAGTATTTTCATTAACAGTTAAAGGATGATGCGCAGAATTATAATTCATCATTAATGCGCCTTCACCTAATGTTGGTATAGCAATATTTAATGGATAATTTTCTTCACTTTCTGCTGTAGCTAATAACCAAGCATATCCAAAATCTAACTTATTTAAATCATCAAAATTATCAGTAAAAATACCTCTAAGATTGGTAACAGTTGAAGTAGATTCGGCTTCTTTTTCTAAATCAGATAAAGAAATATTATATTTTAAATCATCTAAATCATTATACATCTGTCTAATATCAGACATTCTTAGCCTATAATTATTAGATTTATACATTTTTGGAATATTACAATAAGGTTTTAAAAATATTTTTGATAATAAAATTTTATCAGAAGGTATTGATACACTATTTGCAAAATTCCTAGTTATAGATGTTCCTATTTGATTTTCAATTATTCCATCATTAGATAATAAAATATAATCAATTCTTGGTAAATAATATTCATAATCTACAATAATATTTTCTCCAGATGCTAAATCTAAATCGACAAGTAATATAGACGGATAACTAACTTCAGCATCTAATGCTTCAGCATCATTTTCATATAAATATTCAACATGAATATCTGATAAATCTTCAATGTAATAATCTGGATGTACATCTAACTCAATAACATAAGTATCATTTGATTTAGGTTTATTTTCTAAGTTTTGATTCCAAGTAATTCTATTATTTACAACAGTATAATCAGGAGTCGATCCTAAACTATTATATAATATATAATCTCCATTATTATTATAATATTTAATATTATTTATAGTTCCAATAGAATTTTTATCATCATAATCATTAATGCTTGATCTAATTTGAGAAATAGGAATAATTGAATTTGAAGTATTTGAAAAATATATTTTATTTTTAACTACAGAATAATTTTGATTATTTATTAATTTATTGGTAAAATAACTATATGTCGTAGTAATATTACCAGCCGGAGTAAATTTTAAAAATATTTTACCATTATTATAATTAACAATAAAATCTATATCTTCTATTTTTTTAATACCATTATCATACAATATTACAGAATTATATTTTATATAATTATGCCCTAAATCACACATATTATCTGTATCAACAATTAAAGATTCTTCTTCAGTAACATTTACAATACCACTATAAATATTTCTAATTAAAACATTTTCTGTATCAGAATTATTAATTAAAAATTCATAAGTATTAGATGTTGGAGTAATTTTTTTATAAGAAACATCATTTTTATGGCCTTTTAATAAAGTATAATTAGAAGATGATAAAATTCTATTATATGAATATGTGATTTTATATGTTGAACCGCTGGCTGGCTCACTTCCAGCAGGAAGCCAACTAATTCTTGTACCAGATTTTACCCAATCAGTATTTACATTA
>RZYO01000050.1 GCA_009930325.1 Spirochaetia bacterium
CAATTTGTTAAGATTAAAGATAGAAATTTAATTTGTCCGAATGAACATAACGTTGTCCAAATGATGGAATAACGGTGTCCAAGTGTAGTGGATTATGCACCGTTCAATAAATTCTTCTGGATATAGAAATTACGATGAAAAGAATTTAGAAAAATTACATAAAATAATGTTTCTAAAAGAAATGGATTTTTCTTTATTAGAGATAAAAGAAATATTAAATAATGATGATTATATTCCTATTTTTAGAAACAAAAAACAAATATTAACTGCTAAGAAAAATAGATTAGAAAGAATAATTAATTCAATAGATAAATACTTAAAAGGAGATTTACAAATGGATTTTGATATTTTTGATATGAGTGAAATAGAAGATGCAAAAAATAAATATGGAAAAGAAACAAAAGAAAAATGGGGTAATACTTTAGCTTACAAACAAAGTAAAGAAAACACAGATTCTTACTCAAACAAACAATGGGAAATAATCACAAATGAAAATAAAGAAATCTTTAGTACTTTTGCATCGATTAGAGAATTAAAACCCAATTGCAAAAAAGCACAGCTCTTAGTTGAAAAATGGAAAAATTTCATAAACAAACACTACTATGATTGTGATAATGAAATATTAAATAATCTAGCTTCGCTATACATAAATGATGAAAGATTTAAAAATAACATTGATAAATATGGAAAAGGTACAGCAATCTTTATTTCAGAAGCAATAAAATATTATTGCAGAAAAGAGTAATTAATTGATTTTATATATTTAAAATAATTATATTAATTATGGAAATAAGAAAATTAACACAAAATGATTTAGATCAATATAAAGAAATTCGTCTTGAAGGACTTAAAAATAATCCTTTATTTTTTGGCAGTAGTTTTGAAGAAGAAAAGGCTATGAATATAAACCTTTGGCTTAATAAAATAACAGAAAATAATGATCACTGTTCTTTTGGATTGTTTGTTTCAAACAAATTAATTTCATTAATAACTTTAAATTTTGAAACAAGAGAAAAAAGAAAACATTGCATTAATATTACTTCAGTAATTACAAAACAAAACTTTCAAAATAAAGGATATGCTTCTTTATTATTTAAAGAAACATTATCATATATTGATAATTTTAAAAAATATACAAATCTTACTTTAAAAGTAGGAGAAACTAATATTAATGCAATTAAGCTATACAAAAAATTTGGATTCATTGAAACAGGTAAAGATATAAACACTATTTTTTATAATAATAATTATTATTCATTAATTACAATGCAAAAAATAATACGTTAATAATAAACTAGAATTTTAATTTATTAACACTTCTACTAAAGTTTTATTAAAGAAGTTTCTTCAAAAGTCTAGTTTACAATTTTTATCACTTTTACAAATTTTATTAGTTATATAAAATCTAAAATTTCATAACAATACCTTGCTATATTTTTTATTTTTTTCCATTGCAAAACAGTCCCCAATAATATATACTGTGTGTACGTTAACGCAAAAATAGGAGTATAACAATGAAACACATAAATGATTATAGTTTTTGGTTCTTAACTGGCTCACAAGATTTATATGGAGAAGAAACATTAAAGCAGGTTGCTAAACATTCAAAGGAGATGGTTAACACCTTGAATAACAGTAGTGATTTAGCTTGCAAATTAATTTATAAAGATACTTTACTTACCTCATCAAGTATTGAAAAAACAATTAAAGAAGCAAATTTAGATGAAAACTGCGCTGGAATTATTTGTTGGATGCACACTTTCTCTCCTGCAAAAATGTGGATTAATGGACTTAATTCACTAAGTAAACCTATGCTTCAAATAAACACTCAATTTAATGAAAAACTTCCATACAACACAATAGATATGGATTTTATGAATTTAAATCAGAGTGCTCATGGGGATAGAGAATTTGGTTATATAACTGCTCGAATGAATATTAGTAGAAATGTCATTGTTGGTCATTGGCAATCTAATTCATTCAAGAAAAGAATGTCAAAATGGATGAGAGCAGCTGTTGCAACTACATGTGGTAAATCTTTAACTGTTGTTAGATTTGGCGACAACATGAGAGATGTTGCAGTTACTTGTGGTGATAAAGTTGAAGCTTACATTAAACTTGGTTGGAATATACCATATTATGGCATTGGTGATTTAGTTGAAAAAATGAATGAAGTTAGTGAAGATGAAATTGATTCTTTGATGAAAGAATATCAAAGAGAATATATAATATCAGAACCAACTCAATTTAATTTAGAACATATAAGAGAACAAGCAAAAATAGAAATTGCTTTAGAAAAATTCTTAATAGAAAAAAATGCTGAAGCTTTTACAACTAATTTCCAAGATCTTCATGGAATGAAACAACTTCCAGGATTAGCTTGCCAACATTTAATGTCAAAAGGATATGGGTTTGCAGGAGAGGGCGATTGGAAAACCGCTGCAATGGTTAGAACTTTAAAATTAATGGGTGAAAACTTAGATGGTGGTTGTTCTTTCTTAGAAGATTATACTTATAATCTAGAAGAAGGAAATATGTTTAATTTAAGTTCTCATATGCTAGAGATATGTCCTTCTGTTTCAAAAGAGAAACCAACTATTGAAGTTCATCCTTTAGGAATTGGAGATAAAGAAGACCCTGCAAGATTAGTTTTTGATGCAAAAGAAGCAAAAGGTTTTACCGTTTCTATTGTTGATTTAGGCACTAGAATGAGAATTGTATCAAATAAGGTAAATATTATTTCTTCCAAAGAAAAATTTGAAAAATTGCCTGTTGCGAGAATTTTACTTTCACCAGAACCTAATTTTATCACAGCAAGTGAATGTTGGATTTTATCTGGCGGTGGACATCATAATGCATTTACAACACAACTTGATAGTGAAACTCTAGAATTTTACTCAGAAATGATTAAAATAGAATTACTAAATATTGATGAAAATACAACTTTATCAAACTTTAGAAATCAAGATAGATGGAATAGAGCATATTATGGATAAATATAAAGAATTAAAAGAAGAAGCCTTTTTAGCTAATTTAGAAATTCCTAAACAGGGTTTAGCAATTTATACTTGGGGTAATGTTTCAGCATTTGATTCAAACCTTGGCGTTTTTGCAATTAAACCTTCCGGGGTTTCTTATGATAAATTACAAATAAGCGACATGGTTGTAATTGATTTAGAAGGGAATAAAGTAGATGGAGATTTAAATCCTTCATCAGATACACAAACACATCTTCAATTATATAAACATTTTGAGGGAATAAATGGAATTACTCATACGCACTCCCCATATGCAACAGCTTGGGCTCAAGCAATGAAATCAATTCCTTTATTAGGAACTACTCATGCTGATCATCTAGCTAATCCAATAATTTGTACAAAACCCTTATCTAAAGAATATGTTGAAAATGGTTATGAAAAAAATACAGGAATATTGATTTATGAAACATTTAAAGATCCATCAACTGCTCAAGAAATTTTAAATGTTGGAAAATTTCCAAATACTCCTATATCACCAAAAGAAAATCCAATGGTACTTGTTGGAGGTCATGGTCCTTTTAGTTGGGGAAAAGATGCTCTTTCAAGTGTTTACAACGCAAGAGTTCTAGAAGAGGTTGCAAAAATGGCAATGTGGGTTAATAGTATTAATCCATCTTTTAATCAACTTCCTAACCATATAACAAATAAACATTACCAAAGAAAACATGGTAAGAATGCTTACTATGGACAAAAATAATTTTTACTACCAAAAATATTAGTAATAATCTATAATTAATATGAGACAAGAAAACCTTGTCTCATATTAATAAAAGGACTTAATAATGAAAATTTCTGAAATTGCAAAAGCCGCAGGTGTTTCAGTTGGAACTGTTGATAGAGTTTTACATAATAGAGGAAGAGTCTCTAAAGAAACAAAAGCGAATATTGAAAAAATAATAAAAGAAAATGGATATATCCCTAATGCAATGGCAAGAAGTTTAAAAATAGGTTCTAAATTAAAAATTGGAGTATTAATTCCAAATCTAGATTCAGAAAGTGGATATTGGAATGAAATTTATTCTGGCTTCTTAAAAGCAGCAAAAGAGCTTGAATCTTTTAATGTTACAATTATCAAAGAAGAATTTAATAGAGATGAAAATAACAGTCTATTAAAGGCTGGATTAAAACTCCTTAATTTAAATGTCGATGCAATAGCTTTAGCTCCAGTAATTCAAGAAGAATCATATAAATTTATAAATGAAATAAAAGATCTTCCATATGCTTTTTTTGATTCATCGTTATCAAATGCAAAACCAATTACTGAAAACCTTCAAATAGCTTATAAAGCAGGATGGTGTGCCGCTCGAGTGATGAATTTATTTACAAAAGATGGTAAAAATTATATTTGCTTACAAATGCATAAAAAAGCATATAACCAAGAGCAAAGAGCAATCGGCTTTTTTAAATATTTTGATAATTTAGATGCCAATGTTTCTACTTATATTTGGGATGATAAAACAAATTATTCTTTAAATTCTTTTTTAGATAATATTTGTTCTAAAGAGCAAATTATTGATGGTATTTTTGTAACTAATGATGCAACAGGGTTAGTTTCTTCGTACTTTTCAAAGAAAAACTTAGAGAATATGCCAAGTATTATTGGTTTTGATTTAGTTCAAAATAATAAGCAAGAGTTAATTAATGGTAATATTAGTGCATTAATCTCTCAATCCCCAGAAAATCAAGGTTATAAAACAATAATGGAAATGTTTAGAATACTATTTCTTAAACAAGAACAACCTAAAAATAATGAGCCTATACCTATCAATATTATTATTAAAGAAAATCTTTAATTAAATAATAAAATTAAAAAAATAACTTCCAAAGACAAATTTATCTTTTATGGAAGTTATTCTATTTTAATAAATTATAAAAAAAATAAAACTAAATTAGAGATTTTATAGCTTCTTTTTCAATATTTAAACCTTGATGATACCTCTTAAAAAATAGATTAAAACCATCAAGATCTTTTTTATCTGCCATAATTGTTACTTTTGTTGACTTCTTAAATACTTTTGTATCCAAATATTCTTCAAGGGTCTCATTGCTATTAACAAAAGAGGCCAAAATAGCAATCCCCCAAGCTCCACCTTCTCCAGCACTTGATAAGACTGAACAAGGAGTATTAGTTGCAGCTGACATAATCTTTTGACCTACTTCTGCTGTTTTAAAGAATCCACCATGTCCATTTATTTCATCAACTTTAACATTTTCATCTTCAAATAATATATTTAAGCCAGTTCTTAAAGCACATAAAGAAGTAAACAATTGGGATCTAATTAAATTACCTACACTCAATTCACTATCAGCGGTTCTAACAATTAAAGGTCTACCTTCACTAAATCCTGTAATATGTTCACCACTTAAATAACCAAAGGACAATATTCCATCACAGCTTGGATCAGCTTTTAAAGCTTCAAATAAAATAGCATCATACAATTGAGGTTTAGTCAAATTACCTCCTGTAAGTTTCATAACTTCTCCAAACAATTTCATCCATCTATCAATTTCTCCGCTGCAGTTGTTTGAATGAGCCATTGCAACAGGAAGTCCTGAAGGAGTTGTTACTAAATCAAGTTTTTCATATAATTTAGACAATTCTTTTTCTAAAACAATCATTGCAAACACACTTGTTCCAGCACTTACATTACCTGTCCTTGCTTTAACAGAATTTGTTGCAACCATGCCTGTTCCTGCATCACCTTCTGCAGGACAGAGAGGAATATTTGAATTTAAATCACCTTCAATATCTAATAGAGAAGCTCCTTTTTTAGTTAAATATCCAGCAATTTCACCAGCAACTAAAGGTTTTGGTAATATACTTTTTACTTCCCAAGAATATTCTTTTGCTAATTCATCAAATTGATTTAACATTTTTTTATTATAAGATTTTGATACGCTATCAATAGGGAACATTCCTGAAGCATCACCTATTCCAAGATTGAAAGAATCAGTTAAACAATAATGAACATATCCAGCTAAAGTATTAATTTTTGAAATATCCTTTACATGCTCTTCATTATTTAAGATAGCTTGATATAAATGTGCAATACTCCATCTTTGTGGAATTGGATATTCAAAAAGTTGTGTTAATTTCTCACTGGCCTCCTTAGTAATATTATTTCTCCAAGTTCTAAACGGAACTAATAATTGATCATCTTTATCAAAAGCTAAATATCCATGCATCATTGCACTTACACCAATTGCTTTTAAATCTTTTATAGTAATTGAATATTTATTTTTTACATCTTCTTTTAAAGATTTGTAACAACCTGAAATTCCTTTCCAAACCTCATTCAAATCATAAGTCCATATATTATTAACTAGAGAATTCTCCCAATCATAGCCACCAGAAGCAATTGGATTATTCTCACTGTCTATCAAAATAGCTTTTATTCTAGTAGATCCAAGTTCAATCCCTAAGGAGGTTTGTCCATTTCTTATTTCATTAACTATTAATTCTTTATTCATATTTTTTCCTTTGCGTGTTCGATAACGCTATTATTATAACACACCTATTTTTTTTATCAATACTAATTTTTGAATTATAACATGTCATTTTTGTTATAAAAAGATTAAATTTTGAGAAACATATCAATAAAATAAAAAATATATATTATTGAATAATAAAAAATGCTATTATATCCAAAATATATAAAAGAAAGGAATAAAAATGAAACAATACGCAATTTTAATTTATGCACTAATAGCGGCTATAGGGAATGCTTTTTTTGCATTTGGACAGAAAAAAGCAACTGTAAACAATTCTTTACTTTTTGTTGGACTAAGTGCAATAGTTTGCATAATATTAACATTTCTCTTTATTCCTTTTTTTGAAAAAGATATAAAAACGTTACAGCTAATTAAAACTAACTGGCCTTGGATATTAATTAGTGGTATTGGATTATTTTTAACATATATTGGCTTTAATTTACTATATGGAAACTTTGGTGCAAGTGCTTATATTTTCTATGCTGTTTTAAGTATTATCACTACTTCAGTAATTGTAGGTATTATTATATTTAAAGAAAAAATTAATATCTATCATATCATTTCAATGATACTAGCAATTGCAACAATAATTTTATTTACTTATGGGAATAAAATTGCTAAAGGTTAATTCTCAAATATTATAGTCTCTAATAAAGAAATTGCTTTATAATAATCTTCAATATCAAAAGATTCATTTAGCGTATGAATATTATTCATAGCTAATCCAAACACAACACTCTTAATTCCATTGTCATTTAGATTATTAGAATCTCCTCCACCCTGACTTGTTAACAACATAGGCTTAATATTTTTTATATAACAAGCTTTTTGAAATTCCTGGATTAAAAATTCTTCTTCTTTAACATCATATCCATTATAAATTATGTTAAAACTATAATTAACTTTTACAGCTAAAGATTTTGCTTCACTTTCAATTATTTTAATTATTTTATCTTTCCAAATTAAATATTTTTCAAAAGATAAACTTCTTATTTCTGAACTAAGAACTGCCTTTTCAGCAACAACATTTGTTTGTGAGCCTCCTCTAATTATTCCAATATTAGCTGTTGTTTCAAAATCTAGTTGGCCTTGAGGTAATTTACTAATAATCTTTGATAAAGCAACAATTGCATTTTTACCATCATCTGGAGCTAAAGCTGCATGTGAAGCTTTTCCTATAACTTCTAAATTATAAATAACTTTTGTCGGAGCTTTATTAATTAATGTGCCAACAGGAGTTTCACCATCTAAATTATAATTATTTTTTGATTCTATTAAATTATAATCTAATATTTTTGTTCCTAAGCAGCCAAGTTCTTCTTGTACATTAAATAATACCTCAAGCCCACCATGCAAAGTAGGGTTTTCTTTTGCTTTTTTAGCCATAATTAAACAAATAGCTACACCTAACCTATCATCACCACCTAATATATTTTCACCATTTGATTTATAGATATTCCCATCTCTTATTATCTCAATTGGATTGTTATGATTAATAGCAACAGTATCCATGTGGGATGATATTAGAATTGATTCTTTTTCTTTTGACCCATCTACTCTTAATAACAAAGGAGCACAATTGCCCCCTTCAGGAATACAATCTTCAAATTCAATTATATTAATATCATTTTCAAGAGCAAAATTTTTTATATATAATGAAACTTTTTGCTCCCTTTTTGAGGGAGCATTTATTACAATTAAATCTTCTAATATTTTTTTAAAATTCATGAGCTTTTTGTTCATTCAAAATTACACAAGCATCAAGTGCTGCTTTAATACATTTTCTCTCCCCAACAAAGAATAATTTTTCTTTTTCTTGGAGTGTTGGTTGTTTTTCTAAATAAATATTTGAATCTGTTGATACAATTGCTCCTGTTTTAACACCCCGCTTACTTCCAACTATAAATAAGATTGAGGCTTCTTGTTCAGCAGCCATTACACCAGCTTCGGTTAATAAAGTATTTAACTCTTTGTCTTGAACATAATAAGCATCTCTTGAGAAACCAATACCCACTCTGTAGTCTTCTTTTTGTTCTTCAACAGCTTTAACCAATGCATTTGTAACATCTAAACTAGCTACAGCAGGGAAAGGTGCTGGTAAATATACCATCGAAGTGCCTTCCCCTCTATAAGAAGCATTAATAACAACAGGAGTTCCAATAGGTATTTTTGGCTGTCTTCCACCAGCAGAGCCTACCCTTATAAAAACTTTTGCACCCAATTTTATTAATTCTTCAAATGCTATAGATGCTGCAGGGCCACCAATACCTGAAGAACAAACTGTAATATTAACACCTTTATATTCTCCAGTATAAGTAACATATTCTCTATTTTCTGCAATCTTTTCTGCATTATCCATTTGATCAACAATTCTTTTTACTCTTCCTGGATCACCTGGAATAATTACATATGGAGCAATATCGCCTACTCCACATCGAATATGTTTTAAAATCTCTTTTTTGTCACTCATTATTAACTCCTATCTTCTTTCTACAATTATCTTATCGCTTGGTATTCCAAAATAAAGTTCTCTTTCATTTTGTAGATTAACATTTTTCGAAATTGATCTAATTTCTTTATCTTTATAAGTTAAAGCAAAACTACTATTATTTCCTTGATAATTTGCATAATTTAATAAGGCTGGTAAACTATTTTCAATTTTCTTATCACTAATAATTGTATCTTCCGCTCTAAAGAATAAAGAAACCAAATCACCTTTCTTTAAATTTGACAAACTAAAGTATTGTTCTCTTGTTATTTTAATTGGAATATTATCAACTTCTACAATTGCTTCTTTTTCATTCACAGCTTCAACAAAAGTTGCATTAAGCATATTATCAAAACCTACAAACTTAGCAACAAATTTAGTTGCAGGTTTTTCATATATTTCTTTTGGTGTTCCCATTTGTTCAATATTGCCTTCATTCATAACAATAATTTTTGATGATAAACTCAAAGCTTCTATTTGATCATGAGTAACATAAATCATAGTAATTCCTAACTGATGTTGTAATCTACTTAGTTCTGCTCTCATTTCATCTCTTAATTTAGCATCAAGGTTTGATAAAGGTTCATCTAATAACAACAAATCTGGTTCAATTACAAGAGATCTTGCTAGAGCAACACGTTGTCTTTGTCCTCCAGATAAATTTGCAGGCAATCTTTTTTCAAAGCCGGTTAATGAAACTAAAGCTAATACATTATTAACTTTCTCCTCAATAATAGCTTTTTCTACTTTTCTTCTTTTTAGACCATAAGCAACATTTTCAAAAACATTTAAATGAGGGAAAAGTGCATACGTTTGAAATACTAATCCAATATTTCTTTTATTAGGTGGTAGTTTTGTTACATCTTTACCATCTATAATAACTTGTCCTTTCTCAGGAGATATAAATCCTGAAATAGTTCTAAGAGTGGTAGTTTTACCACAACCACTTGGGCCAAGCAAAGATACTAATTCTCCTCTTTCAACTTCAAGTTTGAAGTCATTTAGAATAGGAGAACCCTTAACATATCCTGCATTTATTCCTTTTAATTCTATATAAGCCATTATAATTATTCTCCTCTACATATACTTTGATATACCCAACACTTTTTCAGCAGTTTGAACAATAATAACTGTTAAAACTATAATTATACTTGATAAGGCTGAGATAGTTGGATCGTAATAATATTCCATATAAACCAACATTTGAATTGGTAATGTAGAAACGCCAGGTCCTGTTAAAAATAATGAAATTGGAACATTATTAAATGATGTTATAAAAGCTAAAATAAAAGCTGCTGCAACCCCTGCTTGAATGTTTGGAAATACCACTCTAAAAAAAGCACCAATAGGATTTGATCCTAAACTAATTGCTGCCTCTTCAACACTTAGATCGAAATTTCTCAAACTTGCAGAGACAACCCTTACAGTATAAGGGAATAAAATAGCAGTATGCCCTATAAATAAACCTAGAGTAATTGGTACATGAGCTACGTAAATAAAAAATCTCAACAGTGCAAAACCAATTACCAATCCAGGAATTATTGCAGGAGATGAAAAGAATAATTCAACAAAATTCTTACCCCTATAATTATATCTTACATTTGCATATGCAATTGGAATTCCTAAAATTAAAGCAGTTATTGTAGAAAATACACCAACTTTCAAACTAATAAAAAATGTTGTTTTAAACATTTCTACAGAAAACACTTTTTTGTACCACTGCAAAGAAAATCCTTGTGGTGGAAATTTCATAACTGCTGTTTTATTAAAAGAAGATATAATAATTACTAAAAAAGGCCCAATTAAAAAAATAATAACAAGAGCTACAATAAATATTAATAATTTTGATTTTTTCATGCCATATTCCTTGGTCTAAAAGCTCTAATTCCATTATATAAAACTAAAGTAGTAATTATCATTAATACAGCAATTACTGTAGCTGCTTCCCAATTCATTAATACAAGAGCTTGTTCTCTCATCAGTGTTGATAAAGTTAACACGTTAGCACCACCAAGTATTGCAGGAGTTACATAAGCGGTAAAACAACCTGTAAAGACAAGTGTTACTCCCATTATAAAACCCTCAAAAGATAAAGGAACAACAACTCTAAAGAATACACCTAATTTATTTGACCCAAGAGACAGAGCTGCTTCTTCAACTTCACTATTAACATTTTCAAGTGAAGAACTAATTGTTAAAATTAATATAGGCATAAACAATTGTAGTAAACCTATTACAATTGCACCCTCTGTATATAACAGTCTTGCAGGTTCTTTAATAATATGTAAAGAAGTTAAAGTTGCATTAACAATTCCAAACTTCCCTAAAATAACAATCCAGGCATAAGTTCTTGCAACAGGACTTGTCATTAATGGTAAAATAACTAAAGTTGTTAAAATAGATTTTTTCTTGCTACTTAGCTTTGAAATAAAATATGCACTAGGATAACCAACTAAAATAGCAATAGGAGTTACAATCAATGCAATTCTTAAAGTTCTTCGAAAAACTAGTTGAAATTGCTGACTTTTTATAACATCTAAATATCTTACTAAAGTTATATGATTATCGACTGATTTAAAACTCTCCATTAACACATAAATCAAAGGCAAAAAGAAAAAACATAATAAAAATGCAAAACCTGGGCCAGCTAATAAGGCTAAAGTTTTTTTTGATTTTAATGGATTCATAATACCTCATTAACAACAAGCAGAAAATTCTGCTTGTTGTTTTTTTTTGATTAAATTATTTTCTTATTTTGAGAAAATTTCATTCCAACGAGCTATCCATTGTTCTTGATTTGCAGCAATTTCTGCTTCATCAAAGAAATATAAATTACTAATTAGTTCATCTCCGTATGCTAAATTTACAGCAATTTCATCAGGAACAACTACATCTGTTCTAACTGGAGAGTCAACTTGATCTAAAGCTTCGCTTAATTGAACATCATATGAAATTAACCAGTTAATAAATTCATTAGCTAATGTTTCATTTTTTGTTCCAGCACCAACTGAAGCTACAGAGAATGTTCCAGGAAGTCCTTCAACAGGATTTGCTTTAGCTACATCTAAACCAGAAGCTTCAATACTACCCCATGAGAAAGATGAGAATGGTGCAATATATACTTCTTCTTGGCTAATCAATGTATTTAATTCAGAAGATTTACTATAAGCAGTAACAAGATTAGGGGCAAGTTCTTCAAGTTTTTGCCAACCAATTTCAGTATCTTTAAAATCACCTGTATAAGCTTTAGTTAACATGTAAATAAATGCAGGACCATATGTTGTTGTAATTGTAGGAATTGTAACTGTTCCAGCATATTTAGGATCTAAAAGATCTTTCCAACTTGTAATTTCATCACATTTATCACTTCTATAGAATAAACCTAAATTTGAAAGAGAATACCCAATACCATAACTATCGCCAATTGGATCTTTTGCTTGATCCATAATCTTATCTAAATTTGTTAATACAGCAGGATTATAAGGTTTAATTACACCTTCTTCTTTTGCTTTATAAGTAAATGAACCAGCAAATAATGCTACATCAACTACAGGATTAGCTTTTCTTGCAACCATTTTTGTAAGTCTGTCAGAGTTATTACCAGTTTCTACAACAATCTTACATCCAAATTCTTCTTCAAATGGTTTTATAATATTTTTCTCCAAAATATCCATATTATATCCCCACATTGAAACAGTTAGTGTTTTTCCTTCATAAGGCTTTGCATTACTAACTTGTTCATTACTTCCTTGTGCAAACAAATACCCAAAAGAAGCAAAAACCATAACACACACAATTGAAAACTTTTTCATATTTTTCCTCCAAAAAATTGTTAAACGCTTAACTAAATAAAACCATAACAATTTTATGTTGTCAACGTAAATTTGTATTAAAATGCAATTTTTTATTGACAATGATATATTTATATGCAATTAATTAGTTAATCGATTAATGTAAAAGGGCAAATATGGGAACTTTAAAAGATATTGCAGCTGAAGTAGGAATCTCTCCCGCTTCTGTTTCTATTTATTTAAACAATAAAGATACTAGTAGAGTAAGTGATAAAACAAAAAAGAAAATTGATTTAGCTGTAAAAAAACACAACTATAGTATAAACATTTTTGCAAGATCTCTCGCTACTTCTAAATCAAAACTAATTGGTATTCTACTGCCCACTTCAGAACCTTTTTTCTTAAATGAATATACAAATGAATTATTATCTGGAATTCAAAGCAAATTAGCTGAATATGGTTATGGAATTGTCTTTCTACCAGCACAGGCCTCCTCATCTGTTGAAGTTGTTGAAGAACAATTAAAAGGAAGTGTAGGATGTGATGGGTACATTGTTTTTTCAACAGGATTTTGTAGCAAAAACCAAATGGAAGAAAATGTAAGAAATATTAGTAACCTTAAACTCCCTTACGTTACATTAAACATTCCAAAACTGGATAGCGATATAAATCAGATATTAATACCAGCAATTCATTATCCAAAAGGTATTGAATATTTAATTTCTCATGGACATAAAAAAATAATTACTTTACTTGGAAGAAAAAACGGATATAATTCTCAAATTTTATATGAAAATTGTGTCTCCCTTTATAAAAAATTAGAACTTAAAGATAATATAAATAGAATTTACTTTGGAAACTATGAAGCAATAACTTCACAAAATGTAATGATTGAAGCTTTAGAAGATAATAAAGATATAAGTGCAATTTGCTGTATGTCAGACATTATGGCAATTGCAGCCATGAACGCTTGCAGTATCCTTGGCTATAGAATCCCAGAAGACATATCAATAATTGGAAGAAACAACTCTGAAGTAGCAAAATTAGCGAATCCAAGACTTACCACTGTTGATTTAATGATGAGACAATCTGGTAGAGCTGCTGCTTCATTATTACATGAAGCAATTAATGGAGAAGAATCAATTCAACAAATTTATATTAATGATAAAATAGTTGAGAGAGAATCTGTAAAGGATATTTCAAATGAAAGTTGATACTATTATTAAAAATGCTAATATTTTCAATGTTTTTACAAAAAAATGGATTTTTACAGATCTATCTATATTAAATGGAAAAATATTATATATAGGGGATACTCAAAAAGAAAAAATTAGCGCTAATGAAATAATTAATATTGATGGAAGATATATTATTCCTTCCTTTATAGATATTCACATGCATATAGAAAGCTCTTTTTGTACCCCTCAAGTTTTTGCGAATGAGGCAATTAAACATGGAATAACAACCGTTGTCGCAGAACCTCACGAGATAGCTAATGTTTTTGCAAGAGAAGGCATTTCTCAAATGATTGAAAAATCAAGAAACTTATTAGTTGATATTTTCTTTGGTCTCCCAAGCTCAGTCCCTTCTACTTCAATTGAACTTGAAGGAAATGGTGGAGAAATAACCAAAGAAGATATTTCATATTTAATAAATAAATATGATGAAATTATTTGTCTTGGTGAAGTAATGCATTACAGAACTTTTATTAATGATTTTGAAAATTTAGCACAAAATAAATTTAACGACAAAACAATTGAATTAATAAATACTGTAAAAAAAGAAAATAAATTATTTGCTATTGAAGGACATTGCCCATCAGTAATTGATTTTGATTTAGCTTCTATTCTTTACTTTGGAGTAGATTCAGACCATTGTTTACAAACGCCAAAAACAATGATAAATAGATTTGAACAAGGGATGTTTGTACAACTACAAGATAAATCAATAACAAAAGAAAATATCAACCTTCTAAATAAAGAAAATTATGAAGGATTATATAGCTTTGTTACAGATGATTGCCCCCCTAATATTTTTGTAGAGAAAGGGCATCTAGATTATATTTTTAGAAAAGCTATCTCTTTAGGATTATCTTTAGAAAAAGCAATAATTGCATCATCTTATTCTCCAGCAAAAAGGATGAATTTCAGAGACAGAGGGGCATTAGCTCCAGGATATATAGCAGATTTTTTAATCATCGATAAATTAGATGAATCCTTTAATTTAGACTATGTTTTTAAAAGTGGAATAAATATAAAAAAACAATATTTAGAACAAAATAAAAATAATGAAAAAAACTTATTTCCGAAAGCCTTTTATAAAAGCATAAATGTCCATAAAGATTTTGATATAAAAAAAGCTTTAAAAATTACTACAAATTATAAAAAACAAGCAAAAGTAAAAATAATGAGAAAAAACAATCTCTCTACTTATACTGAACTTGAATATAGAGAAATTCCTGTTAAAAACAATATGCTTGTGTGGGAAAACTTAGACCTTAATTTAGTTTTATCTATAAATCGATATGGTATAAATAGATTTTCAACAGGTTTTATGGATGGTTCTGCAATAAAAAATGGAGCTTTTTGTTCAACTCATGCACATGATAGTCATAATATTTTATTACTAGGTGATAATGAAAAAGATATGGTTGTAGCTTATAATAGAATATTAGAAATTCAAGGTGGAATGATTTTTGTTTCAAATGGAATAATAGTTGAAGAAATACCCCTTCCAGTTGCTGGTGTAATTTGTGAAACAGAAATGGATATTCTATCAAAAAAAATAAGTAATATTCAAAACTGTTTAAAAGAATCTGGAGTAAATCATGTTAATCCTTTAATGAGTTTATTAACTTTATCACTACCTGTAAGCCCAAGTATTAAAATATCTGATAAAGGGTTAATTGATGTATCAACTCAAAAAATAGTTTCTCTTTTTGAATAATTATTAAGGCTAAGGGTTTTCATTCCCTTAGCCAATAGACTAAAATAAATATCTGATTTTTAAAGCATTTCTTTACAAGTTTTAACAATATTTTCTATAGTAATACCATTTTTTTCTAATAAGTGTTCATAAGGTGCTGATTCACCAAATTGATCTTGAATACCAATTCTTTTAAACTTACAACCACCTGTTTCTGCAACTATTTCAGCAACAGCACTACCTAATCCATTAATAATATTATGGTCTTCAACAGTAACAATACCTTTCGTTTCACTAATTGCTTTTAAAATAGATTCTTTATCTAAAGGCTTAATAGTGTGCATATCAATCAATCTAACTGACACACCTTCTTTTTCTAATTGTTGTGCAGCAAGTACACCTTTTGATAAAATATCACCATTACAAACAATAGTTACATCATTACCTTTGTTTAACTCAACAGCTTTACCGATTTCAAGCTCATCTTCACAACTATATATTGAAGGAACAGCATCACGAGTAAAACGCAAATACACAGGACCATCATATTTTGCAGCAGCTTTTACTAATTTAAAAGCAGAATCATAATCAGCTGGTGCAACAATAGTCATATTTGGAATTGTTCTAAACAAACCTAAATCTTCAATACCTTGGTGAGAAGCACCGTCATTTGCAGGAGTAAAGCCACCATGAGAACAAGCTATTTTTACATTTAATTTTGTATAACAAACTTCTTGTCTAATTTGTTCAAGCATTCTCATTGAACCAAAAACAGCATAAGTTGTAACATAAGGAATTTTACCAGTAGTAGCTAAACCAGCTGCAACTCCCAATGCGTTTTGTTCAGCAATACCTACATTTACATGTTGATTAGGATATTGTTGACTAAAAGGAACTGTTTTACAAGATTTTCCGATATCACAATCAACTACATATATATTTGAATCATTAGCTGCTAATTCTAACATAGCTAGACCATAAGCATCGCGAGTTGGTTTTCCTTCTCTTATTTGCATAATAAGCCTCCTTTAACTTCTTTAAGTGCAACTTCAAATTGTTCATCATTTGGAGCCATACCATGCCAAGCAACAACATCTTCCATAAATGAAACACCCCTACCTTTAGTAGTATGAGCAATAATTGCATGTGGCTTATTTGATTTACTATTTCTAATATTATCAAAGGCAACAACAATTTCTTCCATTTTATGACCATCAATTTCTTGAGTTTCACATCCAAAAGCATCTACTTTTTTAGCTAAATCTCTTGAAGGCATAACTACTTCACAAGTATTATCATTTTGAAGTCTATTTTGATCGATACTTACAATTAAATTGTTCAATTCATATTTACTAGCTGTTTCTAAAGCTTCCCAGATTTGACCTTCATTACTTTCACCATCTCCAACAACACAAAATACACGATAATTTTTATTATCTCTTTTTGAAGCTATAGCCATGCCTACAGCTACAGACAAACCTTGTCCGAGAGACCCTGTTGAAATATCTATTCCAGGACATCTCTTCATATCTGGGTGACCTTGTAAAATTGAACCCTCTTTTCTTAATTTATAAATTTCTTCATAGGGGAAATATTCTTTCAATGCTAAACAAGAATATTGTACGGGACAGGCATGTCCTTTCGATAATACAAATCTGTCTCTATCTTCCCATTTTGGATCTTCTGGTTTTATGTTTAGTTCATCAAAATATAATGCTGTTAATATATCAGCTGAAGAAAGAGATCCACCTGGATGTCCAGATTTCGCTTCATGAATCATTGTTAGAATTGTTGTTCTAACATCAATAGCTTTTTCCTTGAGAAATTCAATTGAATTTTCTTGTCTCATGGGCTAGCCTCCTTAAAAAGAATACAAAGTTTAATATTTTTATCACAAATAAATATATCACACATTATTTATCCTGTCATTAAAAAAATTCTGTATACAAGATTTTTTTCTTGACTTTTTCTTTTTATCTTATAAACTATAAATAAGTATTATATTTAAGAGGTAAAATTTATGAAAATTGTTGTACTTGATGGGTATACAGAAAATCCTGGAGATTTAAGTTGGTCAAACTTAGAGGCTTTAGGGGATACAGTAATATATGATAGAACTAATAAAGATGATATCATTTCTAGAATTGGAGATGCACAAATCATTTTAACAAATAAAACACCAATTACTGAAGAAGTATTTAAAGCATGTCCTACTTTAAAATATGTAGGAGTACTAGCAACAGGCTATAATGTTGTAGACACAGTTAGTGCTAAAAATCATGGGGTAGTTGTTTGTAATATTCCAACATATGGAACTACAGCAGTTGCACAATTTGTTTTTGCATTGTTATTAGAATTATGTCATAGAGTTGGTCATCATAGTAATAGAGTTGCACAAGGGGCATGGGCTTCTTGTATAGATTTCTGTTTCTGGGATTACCCACTTGTTGAATTATCAGGCAAAACTATTGGAATAATTGGATTTGGTAGAATCGGTTATCAAACAAGTGTAATAGCAAGAGCTTTTGGTATGAAAGTTTTAGCATTTGATTCTTATGTAAATAAAGAATGGGAAAAAGAAGGAATCAAATATGTAACTCTAGATGAATTACTAAAAGAAAGTGATGTAATATCTCTTCACTGTCCACTCTTTCCTGAAACAGAAAAGATTATTAATAGTGAATCAATTTCTAAAATGAAAGATGGTGTTAAAATTATAAATACATCTCGTGGTCCATTAATAGATGAAGATGCTCTATACGCTGCTCTTGAAAGTGGAAAAGTAAGTGGAGCAGCAATGGATGTATTAGCTGTTGAACCTCCAAAAGGTCATAACAAATTAACTACTCATCCAAATTGTATTGTAACTCCTCATATCGCTTGGGCTCCTAAAGAAAGTCGTCAAAGACTTATGGATATTGCTGTAGATAACGTAAAACAATTCATTAACAATACTCCTGTTAATGTTGTAAATAAATAATCCTTATCTTTAATTTTTAATTAAAACTTGCCATAGAATATTAATTTATTTTATGGCATTTTTAAATATATCTATTAATTAAAAATTAAAAAAAGGATACTCATATTTTCATCAATTTATAACATTTAAAAGAGCTTTGCAAAAATGCAAAGCTCTAATACTATGTTAAATTTTTTTTTATTTGAATAAATGTTCTTCTACAAACTTCCAAACATCCATATATTCCTTACTCTTTACTACTTCATCAAATCCATCTTTCTTCATTTGTTCAACGATATTAACCATTTTTTCAGTAAAGCGATTATTTGTTTCAAATACTTTCTTTATATCCCATCTTGTTGGAGAAGTATCACTAGTTAAATAATCATCATAACCATATTTCATTAAGTAATAAACAAATTCTAATGTTTCAATAGGATGTTTTGATCCACAGAAATAATCCCAATCCCATAAAGCATCATTATCATTAATATGTACATAAAACGGTATATTACAAGCATGAAGAACAGATATTTCTTCAGCTGGATTATTATTTCCATAAGTCGAGTGACCAAAATCAATAGTTACACCTAAACCTTTTTTATCAATTTCTTTAATTAATAAAATAGTTTTTGCAGCATTATCTAAAAAACATGTCCCTCTTATTTCACTTGGCTTATATTCAATATATAAACAAATTTCAGGTTTATATTCAGCAGCTTGTGAAAAAGTTTCTTTTAATCTATTCCAATTTTCTTCATAATCTGCTTGGAATGCAAATTCATATCCATCGCCTAAAGGACAACAAGTTACTTTATCAGCACCAACTTCTTGAGCAAAATCTTTAGCATCTTTTATAAATTGAACAGCTTTTGCTCTAACACTTGGATCACCACTAGTTAATCCACCATTTACAAATTCAGGTTCTGCTTTTACATTTACATTTATAGCAGCAATAGCTAAATTGTATTTTTCCATTAATTCTTTTGTTTCTTGTGCATCATTTACTTCATAAGGGAAAACACATTCAAGAGCTTCAATACCTTCAATCTGACTTGCTAACTCAAACTTTTCAGCAAGAGACTTTGGTTGATTATATTCATTGAATCTGTCTTTTGACTTACCAAGGAATGAGGAAATTACGGAATATTTCATTTTTTTCTCCTATAAAAAGTCAACAGTAAACCTAATTCTGCTAACTATATTACTAATTTAATAGCCAATAGGAGTAATTGTTTATGCTCCTATGACTTCATCCA
>RZYO01000051.1 GCA_009930325.1 Spirochaetia bacterium
GACAAAAAACAGTTACAAATAAAGAAATTAGAAACAAACAATTTCCTCAAGCATTACAAAAATGAGGCTAATCACTTATATTAACTAAAAGAGCCATATTTTTTAATTATATTTATGGCTTCATTTTTTGAAAAAGGTAATGTTAAATTGATTTTATCAGCATCATCAATTAAATCATTTATCATTGAAAAAAAACAGTCATACCAAGTTTTAAATTGTTTATTTTTGTTATTTAATTCACCGAAATAGTCATAATTTATATTTCCAAGTGATTTCATATTTTTAGCAAGTATTTGAATTAATGAATTCATTTTTGTTTCATCAAATTGGTCTTTTACTTTATTTAAAGCAACTCCATCAATATAACTCATAATGAAATATTCTCTATCAATTAAACTTAAAGAATCATCATAGAATATAATTTCAGGAGTAGGAATTTTGGCTTTTTTCATAATTTTATTAGCTAAAACTTCAGTTTTCATTAACCCTTTTTCGTAAGTAAGTACTTCGACATTGGGATCAGGTGCTATTTTTAGGACTATAGTTGAATTGTCATTTAAAATTATTTTGTAGCTATTATTAAAGCAGCCTTCATTTAATTCTGATATTGATATTGCACTTTTTTTATTATTGAAAGCTTTTGAAATTATTTTTGATATTTTGTTTACACTTAACTCAGATTTAGTTTTGCTTTTCATTCTTTTTCCTATTTATTTATATTATAGCGAATAATTAAAAATTGTTAATTGGAATAATTAATTTAAATTTGTCTTAAAAAGTGTACTACTAATTAATTGATAATTATATAGTATTTGAAAATGTAATAACAGAGTCAGTTTTTGTAAATAAAAAATCCTATAAGATTAATAACCATATAGGATTTAATTCGATATCGGGCTGGCCGGATTTGAACCGGCGACCCCAAGTCCCCCAGACTTGTACGCTAAACCCCTGCGCTACAGCCCGAATATGAAAAGAGATTATCATTATATGGGTTTTTTAGTCAATAAAAAACAAAAAATAGCTGTATTGATAGATGTTAGATATTTTTTTCTATAAAAAAAATAATTTATAGTGAAAATATAATAGAAATATGCTATTTTATTAGAAGAGAAATTATTGTTTTTTTAAAAGGAATTAATGACATAGCTTTGGACATAAGTTTCAAAAAATAATTTTTGTTTTGATTGTTTTTTGTTATAAATACTATTTTTATGTAAAGTTAAAACTAGAAATAGACTTTAAATAAGGCATTTAAATATTAAAAAATAGATTTTTTTTATGAAATTTGTGCCATATTGCTCATTTTTTCCTTGTAAAAGATATTATTCTTTCGTATGATAACTTAAAGAGATATTAAAAGGGACGGCAGTCATGAAGAAACATTTTAAGAAAATAATTACTATTTTATTAATATTAACAACTTTTGTAACAACTGAGATTTTTGCTTTTCAGTTCTCTCCGCTTGAACAAACTTTTTCACCTACTGGAGCTGAAAATACTAAAACTTATACAATTGTAAATGATAGCAATGATTCAATTGCAGTTGAAATTTCTGCCTTAACACGAAGTCAAAATTCCCAAGGAGAAGAAATTAATTCTCCAGCAACTCAATATTTTTCTATTGTTCCAAATAAAACTATTGTAAAGCCTCAGAGTTCTCAAATAGTTAGAGTGCAATATCGAGGACCTCAAACAACTACTTCTGAATTAAGCTTTAGAATAAGAGCTGAACAAGTTCCATATTCAAAGGGTAAAAATACTGAAGATAATAGTATGTTTAATTTTTTATATGTTTATACAACAAGTGCATATGTACAACCTTCTCAAGTTGTAGAACGAGTTTCAATACGACAAGTTGCACCATCATCTCAAATTGTTGAAAAAACAGATGATCAAGGAAATGTTACAAAAGAAGAAGTTCAAACAATGGCTGTTACCCTTTCAAATCTAGGAACTGTTCATCAATTATTAATTGATGCTTCATTAATCGTACAAGATAGTAAAGGAAATTCTGTTAAATTGTCTGGAGAACAACAACTTGCTGGTTTAACTGGTACAAATATTCTTGCTAGAAAAACAATTACTCTTCAAATACCATGGCCTAGTGAATTATCAAGAGAGAATGGAGTCCAATACAAGAGTAAGTTTGAATATAAATAACCTACGGAGAGGATATTGAAAAACATCAAAAGAGTAGGGGCCGCTAAAGTATCAAGATTAACATTCTTATTAGTTGTCTTATTAGCAATAATTATTTTATTAGCTAAATCTTGCTTTATTGATTCCAATATGCAAGATTTAGATGATGAAAAGAGTCCTTATTCACTAAATACTACAAATACTACTATTGAAGGTAGGATAAATGTAGATCTAGAGAGATACTATTATGATTTAGGGTTATTACCACCTACTGAAATGCCTCAAATTTATCAACCTATCAAATCAATTAGTTTTGAAGATAATTTATCTGAGGTAAATCTTTCTGACGTTTATATAGATGATGAAAAAGAAAGTTTGAATATATTTGATGATATTGAGTTAAATATAGCTTTAGACGAAATTCCTCAAAATGTTGAAAAAACAGTACCTGAAGATAATAATTTAGAATCTCAAATTGATAATGACCAAATAATTTTAAATGATGAAAATACAGAATTACCTCAAATAGATGAAAATGAAGACTTATTCTTTGATGATGAGTTTGATCAAGATTGGGATGGTGGTTTTGTTGATGATTTATCAACACCTTTTGAACCTTTCTTATTTGATCCAATTGTACAAACACAAGAAGAATATGATTTATTTAATCCAAAAGAGATTCAAACAAAAGAGATTACTGATGACTTTTTTGATGACTTCTATATAGCTGGAGAAAGTGATCAAAGTCTATTTGATGATGGAATTTATTATTTATCATTATTTGTTAATGGTGATAGAGTAGGAGATGTTGAAACAAAAATTGAAGGAGATGTCTATTCAATAGGTGTTCAAAGTCTTTATTCGAATATTTCAAATATTTTAAGTGAATCAGGAATTCAAAGGTTATTTAATGATTCATCTCCAGAGTATTATACAATTGATGAATTAAACAAATTAAATGTTGAAACCACAATTGATGTTGTTGCTTTTGAAGTCTACATGGAATTTGGTGTTGATGATATTCCAATAAAATATTTACCAATAAATACAATTGAAAAAAATACATTAATTAGTAGAAATGAAAAATATGGTATATCAGATGCAACGATATTAGATCCAAGTTTCTTCTCATTTGTATCATCATTAAATTTGACAAGTTCATATACATATGGTTCTTCAATAAATGAAAAAACACTTAATACCTCATTAAATATGAGTAACTCTTTGTCTATAGGAAAAGTTTATTTTGATTTTGCTAATAGTTTCCAATATTCTCTTAGTTCTTCGACTAATTCATTTGAATATAATATTAGTACTTGGAATGGTTATTTTGATTTGAGAGATAAAAACTTACGTATAACCTTTGGTAATGTTGGGTCTTATTTAGGGACAGATGGAACTCCTGTTGGCTTTACTTTAGAAAAGAATTACTCCTATGGTACAGGAGATCCTTTACCTCATCAATTTACTAAGAGATATTTAATTGAAACAGAATCTAATTTGTATGTATATATAAATGATGAAGAACCTGTTGTAAAAAAATTGAAGAAAGGGGATTATATTCTAAAAGATTTCCCATTGTCTCAAGGGGCTAATCATATAAGAGTAAAAATTGAACCTATTGATAAATCTTATCCAATTATTTTAGATGAATTTGATATGCCTTATGATTCTAGATTGTTGCCTATGGGTGATTATTTATATGGATTTAGTGCGGCTATCAGTAAATCGTTAAGATCAACTACTTCAACTTCATGGTTTACTTTACCTTATCTTGATGGTAATTTTTATGATTATGATTTTTCTGATTTTGATACAAGGTTCTATTTAAATGTTGGTTTGACAAATACTTTTACACTTAATAGCTCTTTTGCATTCAGTTTTGATGAAATGCAAAGTTCTTTTGAAGGTGTTTTGGCAACTATGTCTGGTCCTTTTAGTTCAAGCTTATTCACTAATTTCTCAAAATCTTATTCTCCAAAAGTTTCATTCAATTTATCGCACACTTTTGAAACTCTGATTGGAGACATTAACAGCTCAATTTCATTAGCTTTACCTGTATGGGAAAATGATACTGGATCTTTGTCCTCAGCTAGTGAATTAAGTCTTTCTTTGGGACATAGTATAGAAAATGATGATTTACCTCCATTGAGTACAACACTTTCCGCCACTATTAATAATAATGGAATAAAATGGCAATCTACATTTAGTAGTAATTATTCTCCTCTTCCAGGATTAAGTCTCAATGGTGCTTTAAATATTAGCAACGTTAGCTATACTAGTGAGATTGATATTAGTTTACAAATTGGAATGGGCTTTACTTTGTTAAATAATTTGACAGCGTCAAATTCTCTTTCTTCAACAGGTTCAAGTAGTTTGTCAGTAAATTATAAACCAACAGATAAAGACTCATTACAATTTAATATTGGTGGAATACAATACTTAACAGCAACTAAACCTGTTTATAATTTAGCATGGCAACATTCTGATAATTACTATACTCTTTTATTAAGACAGAATATGGCTAATGATTTGACTATTCAAAATACAACTGCAACTATATCCTCTGCTTTATTCTTTGCTGATGGTTTATTTGCAATCAATAAATCTAGTGCAAGTAACTTTATTATTTTAAAACCAAGAGGAAACTACGCAAACAATCCAATTTCAATTGGTAAAACAAATAGTTCAAATTTAAATGTTCTTGATACTGTTTTTGGAAATGCTGTTTATACTCAATTAGTTGGAAATTCAAGAAATAACTTGATAGCTTATGGTACTTCAGATAGTCTTTATAATTCTGGTAGCTCCTTCTCCTTTGAGTTAAATACCAATACAAGAACCGGTTATGCAAAAACTCTTGATTCACCAATTTCTTATACAGTTAGTGGTGTATTACTTCAAAGTAACGGAAGTCCTTTTGAACAATATTCATCTCCAGTATACAAATTATTAGTTGATGAAAATGGTGTAGAATATCTTGAACCAGATGAACAATTATATTTATTTACAGACTTAGATGGTAGATTTATTTTATCTGAAGTTAAACCAGGTACATATTTATTTGATATGGCTAATGGGCAAAATCAATGGTATGGTTTGTATTTTACAATTGGTGAAGATATAAAATCTAAAAAATCTGTAATTTTATTAAACACATATAAGCAAGAAATTCAAGATGAAATAGCAAATGCATTTGAAGTTTCTCCAACTGATGAAAATGCAGATACTGTTAGTACTTTTGGTGACCAATTAGCTTCAGATTATTTGGATATAATTGAACTTTCTATTGAAAAATATGAAGATGAAGAGACTTTCTGGAATACAATTTTCCCACCTCTTGATGAAGGTGTAGATGATTTTGCATTTGAAGATACTGCTGAAGATTGGCAAAATAATATAGGTGATTCCCAACAATTTGATGATCAAGCTTTTGTTGATGATCCTGCTTTTATAGATACAGCAGATGATTGGCAAAGTACATTAGATGATGCACAAACACCAGTTCTTGTTGTTGATAATCAAAATAAAAATCCAAATTTCACATATGTGCCTTAATTTTTGTATTTTCCCCTATTAATAAGGAAGTGATTATTTTAAAATAAAAATATGCTTTTGTTATTATTAGTACAAATTTATAAAAAAAAATATTCATTATTTTTTTTTATATGATTTCTTATTGACATGATATGAAGATAAATTAATACTAACCTTTATTAGGAGTGTTCTATGCAAAGCGATATTATTTCTGAAATCATCGAGGTTGAAGATAATGCTAGCAAGCTTGTGGAAGAAGCTAGACAAAAAGCTAATAGATTAATTGCTCAAAGTGAAATTGATTCAAATGCAAAATTAAAAGAAGCAATTAAAGAAAGGCGAACAACCAATCATGCAAAATTGGAAAAGCTAATTGAAAAAAATAAAAAAGAAATTAGTGAATTCGAAAATAGTTTAAAAGATACGATTTTTGTAGATAAAAAAAATATAGAAAAAATAGCTTTAACTATCGCAGAAAAAATATGTAATTCATCGGTGTTTGATAAATGACTAGTGCAGTAAATACTTATGCTTTTATTAATGCAAAACTAAGGGCTAAAATCGGTGTTATAAGAGATCCTAAATTACAAGAGGATTTGTTAAAAGCCGGAAGTTTGGTTGAAGCAATTGGTATATTAAAAGAACACGGTTACGATAAAGCTTCTGAGGTATATGATAAAACTGGAGATTTGCAGCTTGTTGAATTGTCTTTGCTTAATGATGAGATACAAGATTTAGTAAATATAAGAAAGTTTTTATCTGGAGCTCCTAAAGAATTAATACAAGTTTTATTAATTAGAATTGAAGCAGAGAATTTAAAAAATGCAATTAGATTATGGTATTCTTCTGCCGTCCATCATAGACCTATTGCATATCGAAGCGCTTACCTTGTTAAAGAAAAAATTGTAAATGATATAAATTATACATCAATAATAAATGCATTTACTTTTGATAACATTATTGAAGCTGTTAAGGGTAGCTTTTATGAGAATGTTTTCAAACAATTTAGTCTTGAAGATCTTGAAGCTAATGGATTGTTTGACTTTGAAACAGCTATTGATTTGAAAGTAATGGATTTGCTTTATCAAGCAAGTAATAATTTAAAAAATGATGATAAGGCTGTAGCACTCAAACTTTTTAAAATGGAAGTAGATTTAAAAAATATTATCATTCTTGTAAGATATGGTTGGTTTCACCAACTTGAAAGTGATAGATTAATTAAATTGTTATATCCATATTCAAGAGTTTATAAATCTGATGCTACAAAAATCTATATAAATACCTCTCCTAAAAATAGAATTATAGAAAATTTATTAAAAGAAAACTATTCCGATTTGTCTTCTATAATTAGTGATAATACTAGTGATAGTAAAAATAGAATGATTAATCAAATACGAGCTTTAGAAAAATATTTATTCAAAAAGAAAGGACAACTTTTTGAAAGTTGTTTAGGTGGTAAACCTTTCACAGTTGCAACCGCTTTGGCATATTTTTATTTAAGAGAGCAACAATATAGTATAATATGTGCAATTTTAGGCGGAAAATATTATGGAGTAGATTCCCAAGTAATAAAAGGATTGATTATATGAGTTTATTTACAGAAAACATGCGCTTAATTACAGCTGTTGTACTTGAGAAAAAAAGTGATGAAGTGGTAAAAGCTTTATTATCTATTGGAGCTTTAGATTTTGTACAAATTACAAATTTACCTCCAGAACAAATGGCAAAATTAAGTAAAAAAAGACCTAATTCTGATAGACTTGCTATTGAAGATACACGAAGAAGAATTGATAATTTATTACGACAAAGTGGAAGAGCTTTACCAACTTCTTCATTATTAAAAGTTGAAGATATGGTTTCTTTAGATTTAAAAGAATATAGAGCAGTTCTTGATGAATTTAGTTTGTCTTTATCGGCAATAAAAGAACAACAAAAAGTATTAAATCAAAATTATGAAAGTTTGAGCGAAATAAAACATTATATTGATATTGATAAAAGAGAACTTGTTGAAATTAGAGTCGGTACAATCAAAACTGATATTAGTAAATTAGAAAAAAGACTAACAGAATATGGCTCTTTAGTAGTTGAAAAGAATAATATAATAACAACTTTAAGTTTAAAAAGAGATTCATCCTCTGTTTCACAAATTTTAAATATGGTTGGATGGATTGAGAGTGAAGATTCAGAAATTCAAAAAGAAGGTTCTTTATTAATTAGTGAAGAACTAAATGAAAAAATCGAAAATATTATAAAAGAAAAACAAGAATTAACTGATATTATTCAAGAAAAAATACAAGAAAAAGAACCTACATTAATTAAAATTTGGTGTAATTTGAGATTGCATGAATTATCTGATCAAATAAGATCTTATTTTAAGTATACAAAAAATACTACATTATTTTCTGGTTGGGTTCCATCCAAATTGGCTGTAGAGGTTGAAAGTGCAATTTTCAATGCCACAGATGGTCAATGTATAATTGATTGGAGTAATGTAAATCAAAAAGAAAGTAAAAATGTTCCAGTTGAAGTTAGAACTCCTAAATTTTTTAAACCTTTTGAAAAAATGGTTACAAATTATGGAATTCCAGAATATGGGACAATTAATCCAACTTGGTTTGTTACCATAGCTTATTTATCAATGTTTTTATTAATGTTTGCAGATTTAGGTCAAGGTTTTGTTTTATTGTTAATTGGCTTATTTACTACTTATTCTTATAAGAAAAATCCAATGAAACCAGATTCTATGATAAATAGAGGGGTAGCGCTTTTATTAATTTATTTAGGGTGTGCTTCTATGTTAGGTGGTTTGATTTTTGGCTCTACCTTTGGATTTAGCTTAATTCCACCAATTTGGTTTAATTATCATTCTGTTGTGAATGGAACAGCTCAAATTGGAACTCCAGTTCAAAATGTTTATGATATATTAGGAATTACAATTATATATGGAATTATAATTATATTTGTTGGTTTAATTATTAACTGGATTAATTTGATAATTAAGAAAAATTATATTGAATTATTATTTTCTAGAACTGGAATAACTGGAGCTACAATGTACAGCGTTGGTATTTATATTGGTTATTCTTATATCAAGAGTGGATATAAAACTTTCGCAACAGATAATTGGATTTTTATAATTTTAATTATTGGTGCTATCTGTTTATTGTTAAAAGAACCTTTAGAATATTTTAAACATAAAAAAGAAGGGAAAAAAGTAGAAAGTTTTGGTTCTATGTTATCAAATGCATTAATGATGTGGCCAATAGAATTACTTGAAACCTTTACAGGTTACATGTCAAATACACTATCATTTATGCGTGTAGCTGGACTTGGAATTGCCCATGTAAGTTTGATGGGAGCATTTGAAACACTTGCAGAAGGTCCAGGAATGACATCATTGTTTGGAATTTTAATATTAGTATTAGGAAATATTTTAGTTATTGCTTTAGAGGGGTTATCTTCTGGGATACAATCTTTGAGACTTAACTACTATGAATTCTTTACCAAGTTTTTTACAGGTAAAGGAATCGCTTATTCACCAGTTAGTTTGCGTTCAGTAGAGCGTTAAATTTATATATTAGGGAGGGTCGTTGTATGACCAATATAGCCTTTAAAAAAAGGATTAAACTTTCAATAGTTGCAACATTAATAATGATGGGTGCCTCCGCCTTTGTATTTAGCCCAAGTATTTTTGCTTCAGGTGTTGTAGATGCTACAGCTCCTGCTCAAACAGGAATGATTTGTTTAGCTGCTGCAATAGCTTTTGCTATGGGTGCATTAGCTGCGGGTATTGCAATTGGTAATGTTGGAGCTGCAGCAATGGGTGCAATCAGTGAAAAACCTGAATTAGCTTCTCAAGCATTAATCTTTATTGCTTTAGCTGAAGGTCTTGTTGTTTTTGGATTCATCATAGCTTTGATGATATTAGGGAAAGCATAGATAATGCAGTATTTTGTTATAGGCGATGAAGATACCGTATTAGGTTTTTCCTTAGTTGGGGTTTATGGCTTACAAGCTGCAAATCCGACTCAAGCAAAAGAGGCTTGGGATAAGGCTTTATCTGATAAAGAAAATGGAATAATTATTATAACTCAACCGATTGCAGATATGATAAAACCAATAGTGGATAGGTATTTATTTACAGAAATGTTTCCGCTAGTTGTTGTTATTCCAGGTTCTGACGGGCAAAAAAGTAAAGACTTACGATTGCTAGTAAATGAAGCAATTGGCGTTAGCCTATAAAAAATTGGAGAAATATTTTGGATACTGATAACAAATTGCTAAAAGGTATTAATTTAGATGCTAAAGAAAAAGCTGAAAAAATTTTAGCTGATTCTCAAAAAAGAATTGATGAAATAATTGTACAATCTAAGCATAAAATTGAGAAAGAATTAGTAAAAGAAGACAAAGAGTTTGAAAATCGTGTATTAATTGAAAATTTAAAAGTTAAATCTGCAAAAAAAGCTGCCGAGAGAAAGGTCCAACTTGAATTATTAGAAAAACAATATAATTTATTGTTTTCTTGTGTTAAAGAAAATGTATATAAAATGCTTGAAGGTGAATCTGGATCTTCCTTACTTGAAAAATGGATGCTTGAAGCTGTTTTAGGACTTGGCCTTGATGAAGCTAAAATTTCTTTTTCTCCTAGTCATCCCATTTCTGAAGAAATGTTAAGAAATGTAGAAAAAAAAGCAAAAGAAGAATATAATTTAGCTCTTAAACTTCAATTAGATACTAGAAGGCTTATAGTACCAGGTGTTGTTGCTACTTCTTTAGATGGTAAAGTATCCTTTAATAATCAGGTTGATGTTAGAATGAGACGATTCGACCGCGATATTAAAATTGCAGTTCAGGAGGGCTTATGCCCACAAGAATAATAGGACATGTAAAACGTGTAAATGGACCAGTTATCACTGTTTGTGATATTACAGATGCAGAAATGTTAGAACTTGTAAGAATTGGTGAGCAACAATTAGTTGGAGAAGTTGTAAAACTCTTTGATGGTGAAGCTACTATTCAAGTTTATGAAGATGCAACTGGAGTTAAACCTGGTGATAATGTATATGGTTCTGGTATGCCTTTATGCGTTGAATTAGGACCAGGTATGATTGGTTCTATATATGATGGTATTCAACGACCTTTAGAAAAATTAGAAGAAGCAAGTGGCACCTTTATAGCAAGAGGTTTAACTTTCGATGGAATAGATCATAAAAAACTTTGGCATTTTGTACCCACTGTTAAAATAGGTGATGAAGTATCACAAGGTATTATTATTGGTGAGGTTCAAGAGAGTGAGACAATTGTCCATAAAGTTATGATACCTCCAAATACAAGTGATGGTATAATAACTGAGATTGTTAAAGAGGGCGAATATAATATTGAAGATATTTTGGCTGTTGTTTCTCAAAACAAAGGTGTTGATGTTAATGTCTGCATGCTTCAAAAATGGCCAATTAGAAATCCAAGACCTGTAAGTAAACGATTACCTTTCCATGCTCCTTTAGTTACTGGTCTTAGAGTAATTGATACTTTGTTCCCAATAGCAAAAGGTGGTACAGTTGCTATCCCTGGAGGCTTTGGAACAGGGAAAACAATGACTCAGCATGCTATTGCACAATGGTGTGATGCGGATATTATTGTATATATTGGTTGTGGAGAACGTGGTAATGAAATGACTGATGTTCTTAGAGAATTCCCACAATTAGTTGACCCAAGAACAAATAAAAGTTTAATGGAAAGAACTATATTAATTGCCAATACTTCAAATATGCCTGTATCAGCTAGAGAAGCTTCAATATATACAGGTATCACAATGGCCGAGTATTATAGGGATATGGGGTATGCCGTTGCTATTATGGCAGACAGTACATCAAGATGGGCAGAAGCGCTAAGAGAATTATCTGGAAGAATGGAAGAAATGCCAGCGGAAGAAGGTTTCCCTGCTTATTTAGCAACTAGAATTGCTGAATTTTATGAAAGAGCAGGATTAATGAAAACTTTATCTAATAAAGAAGGTTCAGTTTCAGTAATTGGTGCAGTCTCGCCACCTGGAGGCGATTTTTCAGAACCCGTAACAATGCATACAAAGCGATTTGTAAGGTGTTTCTGGGGATTAGATCGAGCCTTGGCGTCAGCAAGACACTATCCAGCTATAAGTTGGACACAAAGTTATAGTGAATATTTGGAAGATGTTAAATATTGGTGGAATGAAAAAAGTGATGATAAATGGCAATTAAATAGAAAAGAAATAATGGAACTGTTGCAAAAGGAAGAAAGGCTACAACAAATTGTTAAATTAGTAGGAGCTGATGCTTTGCCAGATTCTCAAAATTTCATTTTAGAAGTTTGTAATATGTTTAAAAATGCATTCCTACAACAAAATGCATTTGATAAAATAGATAGATATTGTGTTGTTGAAAAACAAGTAAAAATGCTTTCTTGTATATTAACATATTGGCATAAAGGCCTTGAAGCCATTAATAAAGGTGTTCCTTTGGTAAAGCTTAGAAGATTGAGTGTAGTTCAAGATATTTCAAAGATTAAATTTTCTATTAGTAATGAAGATATAATAGAAATTGATAAACTTGAGCTAAAACTTGAAAGAAGCATTGATAAACTTGGAGGTATTTATGAAGACTAATGATGAAAAATTAGATCGTCGTTTATTAGCTGGACGTGAATATCGCGGAGCAAGTAGAATAGATGGTCCTCTAGTTTATATGAGAAATACTCATCCAATTGGTTATGGTGAATTAGTTGAAATAGTAGCTCCAGATGGTAGTAGACGTAATGGCCAAGTTTTAGATACTAGTGACGAAGTTGTTTGTGTTCAAGTTTTTGAAGGAACTTCTGGCTTAACACTACCTGGTACTGGAATGCATTTTTTAGGTGAGCCTTTATCATTGTCTGTAAGCGAATCAATGCTTGGAAGAGTTATGAATGGCCTTGGTAAAAGTCGTGATGGGTCTCCTATAGCTCAAGGGGAATTTGAAAGAGATGTAAATGGCTCTCCTATAAATCCTACAGCAAGAGTTTATCCAAGAGATTTTATTCAAACAGGTATTTCTGTAATTGATGGTATGACTACATTAATTCAAGGTCAAAAATTACCAATATTTAGTGGTAATGGTATGGCTCATAATCAACTTGCAGCACAAATTGCAAAGCAAGCAAAAGCTAGAGGCGGTGATAGTGATTTTGCAATTGTTTTTGCTGCTATGGGTGTAAAGTATGATGTAGCTAGGTTTTTCATTGATTCTTTTGAAGAGAGTGGAGTTATTGATAATGTTGCATTATTTTTATCATTGGCTGATGACCCTTCAATTGAAAGAACAATTACCCCAAGAACTGCTTTAACTTTAGCTGAATACTTGGCTTTTGATTTAGGTAAACAAGTATTAGTAATTATGACTGATATGACAAACTATTGTGAATCTTTGAGAGAAATATCTACTTTAAGGGGAGAAATACCTTCAAGAAAAGGTTATCCTGGTTATTTATACTCAAACTTAGCAGAATTATATGAAAGATCAGGAAAGATAAGAGGAAGCAAAGGTTCAATAACTCAACTTCCCATATTATCAATGCCTAATGATGATATTTCTCATCCTATACCTGATTTAACTGGATATATTACTGAAGGCCAAATAGTATTTGATAGAACCTTACATTCCAGAGATTTGTATCCCCCAATTAATCCTTTACCATCTTTATCTAGATTAATGAAAGATGGTATAGGAAAAGATATGACTCGTGAAGATCATCCTCATTTATCGAATCAGTTATTTGCATCTTATTCTCATGTATTAGATGTTAGAAATTTAGCTTCTGTAATTGGAGAGGAAGAATTAACTACAATTGATAAACAATATTTAAAATTTGGACAATTTTTTGAAAATAATTTTATTGCTCAACGTTTTGATGAAGATAGAAGTATTGAAGATACCTTAAATATTGCTTGGCAAGCTTTGGGTTATCTTCCTGCTGAAGAATTATTAAGATTAAGTGAAGATGAGATAGATGAATATTGGCAGGAGAATGATGAGTGATGACTACTAATTTAGCTCCCACAAGATCTAATTTAATGAAATTAGAAGATAATTTAAAATTTGCTACTTTAGGCTATGAACTTCTTGATCAAAAGAGACAAATTTTGATTTCAGAATTATTAGCCTTAGTTGATCAAGCTGTTGATTATCAAAGTAGAGTTGATGCAGCTTTAGAAGCGGCTAGAGCTACTTTAAGAGAAGCAATTATGGAAATGGGGCGTTTAAAAGTAGGAAACCTTTGTGGTGCAACAAATATTGAATATAATATTAATGTATCACAAAGAAAAGTTATGGGAGTCGCTGTTCCAGTTGTTGAAACAACTTTTGAAGATAAGGGGCCATACTTTTCTCAAGAAAGTTCAAATATTATTGCAGAGTTAGGTATACAACAATTTAGTGAAACCCTAGAATTGATGGGAAGATTAGCTGAATTAAAAGTTTCAATTATGAGATTGAGTAGAGAAGTAAAAAAAACAATTAGAAAAGTTAATGCTTTAGATAAAATTTCTATACCGGAAACAAAAGATACTATAAAATATATGAAAAGTAGAATTGAAGAAAGTGAAAGAGAAAGTTTTATTTTACTTAAATCTGTTAAAGATAGACTTGAAAAACAGAAGGAATTAAAAAAGAAGAAGCAAAATTCTAATAATGATAATATAATTAAATCGAAGATTGTTTCATCAATGGAAGAGAAATAGGAGGAACACAATGGCAGTACCCTTTAAACATATTTTAGTGTATATAGATGGAAGTGAAGAATCTATGTCTGCGATGATGTATTCAATCTTGCTTGCAAAAACCAATAAGGCAAAACTAGATGTAATGTATGTAGTAAATACCCGAGCTTTATCTGATTTAGTTAAAGCTGGTATTTTTCTTGATATGGAGAGAACTGAATATCAACTTGATTTACAAAATGATGCAAAACGCTATTTAAAACATGCAACTAAACTTGCTGCAATGAAAGAAGTTGAAATTGAATGTTTAGTTGAGGAAGGCTCAGCTCATAGAGTAGTAAGAGAATATATTAAGAAAAATGATGTAGATTTATTATTACTTGGAGGAATAAGTGGTATTAGATCAAGACGTGATGAGTTAAATAGTGAAACAGACAGAATGCTTAGAACTGTTTCTTGCCCAGTTCTTGTAATTAAAGATGATGAGGATATTTGGCAAGAATTTGAATAAATCTAAAAAAAATTACAATAACCAAAGAAATTTAAAAAATATTAAAAAATATTTGAATTGTTCTTAAAAAAGCAATACTATTACACATGTAAGGATTTTTTCTTAAAATTTAAAATGGGAGAATAGTATAATTTTATTATACTATGAAGATATAATTATGAATTTAATAGATATATTAGAAGAAGATTTAATTAAAGTACCTCTAGTTAGTACTACAAAAGAAGATGTTTTAGAAGAACTTGTTGATGTATTAGCAGAAGGAAAGAATTTTAGTATGGCTCAAAGAGATACCGTATTAGAAGCTGTTGTTAACAGAGAGAGCTTAGGTTCTACTGGAATAGGGAAAGGTATATGTATTCCCCATGCTCAAAGCGATGCAATTGATAGCATTTGTGTAGTTGTAGGCGTTTCTAGGGTTCCTATTGATTTTGATTCTCCTGATAATTTAAAATCTAAATTATTCTTTCTTGTTGTTGCTTCTGTAGGGGCTGCATCAGCTCATGTTGAAGTATTAGCCTCAATTGCGAGAACTTGTTCCTCTGGTGTTTTTAGAAGAATGCTTGAGCAATGTAAAAGTAGTAAAGAAGTAGTTCAACTTTTTTCAGAATAAAATAAGTATTTTGCGCGGAATTTACTTGTTTTTAGAATGTAACATAGGAGTATTTTAGTGAAATATGTTTTCAAGGAAGGGGTTTGTTTTGTAAAAGTTAAAGGTGTTCTTTATGATCAAGAAATGGAAAATATCATAAAATTTCCTAAAAAGAAAAATATTGAATCTTTTGAAATCCCAGATGATGTTGTTGGAATAAAAAAAGAAGCTTTTAAAAATAACACTAGTCTAAAAAAAATTACTTTTTCAAAACATACAACCCAAATTGGTAAGAGAGCATTTAAAAAGTGTAAGAAATTAAAAAATATAATTATTCCGAGTGATGTAAAATCTATAGGTAATAGTGCTTTTGAAAAATGCAGTAAATTGAAAAGAGTTGGATTTGATGGTTCTGTCCCAAAAATAGGACAAGCAGTTTTTTCAGGTTGTAAAAATTTAAAAGAAATTGATTTACCTTCTGATTTAAAAAAAATCCCACCGTATTTTTTAAGTGAATGTACAGGGCTTCAAGAAATAAAAATTCCTTCAACAGTAGAATCTATTGGAGATTCCGCTTTTGCAACTTGTATGTCATTAAAAACTTTGGTTTGTCCTGAAAACTTAGAAAGTATTGGACCTTTAGCCTTTGAAGATTGCACAAAATTAACATCAATAGAATTCAATGAAAAATTGAAAACTATTGGAGATAGAGCCTTTAAAGAATGTACTTCATTAATCTCAGTTAATATGCCTGACAATATTGATAAGTTAGGTGTTGGAGTTTTTGAAGATTGTAAAAATCTTAAAGAAATAAAATTATCCCAAAAATTAGAAGAGATAGATGAATTAACTTTTCATGGTTGTAATGATTTAGAAGTTATTGATTTTCCTCAAAAAATTGTTTCTATTAATAGTTTTGCTTTTTCAAGTTGTCGAAGTTTAAAATCTTTAGTTTTATTAAATCAAATTAAAAAAATAGATAGTTGTGCCTTTATAGGTTGTGTATCTTTAAAGGATGTAGAATTAGGTGAAAATATAGAAGAACTTGGCAATAGTTCTTTCCAATATTGTTCTGAATTAGAAAATCTAATAATTAAGTCAAAAGAAATTAATTTTGGTTCATTGATTTTTGATAGTTGCGATAAAATAAAAAGTATTAAATTATACAAAGATACTAATGTTGAACAATATTTCATTGAACAAGGATTACAAGATAAAATAGAATATTTAGAATAATTTAATAAAATAAATATTTTTAAACTGCCAAAAACATGGCAGTTTTTTAATTGCTATTGACTATTTATTAGTTAAAGAGTTTTATAGTATAAATTAAGGTATTATTTATGAATAAATATATAAAAGGTGTTTTTTTAACAAGTTTTTCTACTATTTTGTTTGGATTTAATCCAATGTTTGTTTTTTTTCTTCAAACAAGTAATGTAAATCTATTATTTACTTTATATACTAGATTTATTGGAAGTATT
This sequence comes from Spirochaetia bacterium, assembly GCA_009930325.1. Lineage (GTDB taxonomy): Bacteria > Spirochaetota > Spirochaetia > Sphaerochaetales > Sphaerochaetaceae > Pleomorphochaeta. Next base: position 16,992 of record RZYO01000051.1, read on the forward strand.
ATTGTTTATTTAATAATAATAAAAGCTAATAAAATTAAACTATATTTTATAACAGATTTAATTACTAATCTAAAACTTTTCTTTTGTTCATTATTTTTTGTTTTAACGGCTTTCCTTTTAATTTATTCTTATACATTAATTGCTTCAGGCTTAACTACTTTATTACATTTTTTTTACCCAATAATAATAACAATAATGAGTATTTTTGCAAAAAGAACAAAAATGAATTTTCCTTTATTTTTGTCAATTATTCTTTCTCTAATTGGGGTTGTTCTTGTTACTAACCCTTTAGAAATTAGTGCCAATTTGTTTGGCATTGCAACAGCTTTGTTATCAGCTGTTACTTTTGCTATATATTTATTTATTTTGAATGATCAAAAAATAAAAGCAATTGAAAATAATATTTTTGTTTTATATTTGTCGTTTTTTTCTTTACTTATAATCATAGGATTTTCTTTGTTTGATCTTAAGATGTATAAATGTCTTTTAACCATAAACTTAAATTATATTTCAATAATTGGGGGTGTTTTTTATATCATAGCTTCTGCTTTTGGGGTTTCTCTTTTTTCTCGTGGCGCAAGGATTGTAGGTGGTCCTATAGCAAGTACTATTGGTGCATTTGAACCATTAACTGCTGTTTTTGTTGGCATTTTGTTTTTTAAAGATAAATCTCCTTCTTATTATTTAATTGGAGTCTTTTTAATTGTAATTTCAACAATTATTATCGCTTTATTTAGCCCTAAACGTAAATCTATAAAAATATAATATACTTGTTTGTTAAGTGTTTTTAATATGAAGTGCATCACATAATAATTTACTTATAAAAAAAATGGGTGTATCTTTATTATATAAATAGGAGCAATTATGGATATTACTTTTTACGGCGCAGCAAAACATGTTACAGGAAGTTGTACTTATTTAAAGTGCAATGATAAAACAATTTTAATTGATTGTGGCTTACCTCAAGGTAGAGACGAAAAGGATATGGGGGAAGAGTTTTTCTTCGAGCCATCTTTAGTAGACTTTGTTCTTTTAACGCATGCTCATATTGACCACTCTGGAAGAATACCACAGTTAGTAAAAGAAGGTTTTAGAGGTGAAATTTGGGCCACATCAGCAACAAGACGTTTATGTGATATTATGCTAAGTGACAGTGCACATATTCAAGAAATGGAAGCAGAATGGAAAAGTAGGAAAAGTGTTCGTGCTGGTAAAAATAAAGTTGAGCCTTTATATACTATTAAAGATGCTTTAGAAAGTTTAACTTATTTTAAAGAATGTAATTATGATGAAAAGATTGAATTATCAAAAGGTATAAGTTGCCGATTCGTTGATGCAGGTCATTTATTAGGATCTTCTTCAATTGAATTATGGCTTGAAGAAGGTGACAAAAAAAGGAAATTAGTTTTTAGTGGCGATATTGGTAATTTTGATCAACCCATCATAGAAGACCCTCATTATTTAGATGATGCTGATATTGTAATTATGGAATCAACTTATGGAGATCGTATTCATAAGAAACCTGAAGGTTCTATTGGTAATAATATTCCTACAATTGCACGCGCAAGAGAATTAGCCTTAATAGTTAGAGACACCTTTGCAAAAGGAGGCAATGTTGTTATTCCTGCTTTTTCTGTAGGTAGAACCCAAGAAATTTTATATCTATTTAGGTACATATTAGATAATAATTTATTGCCAGAATATCCAGATATTCCAGTTTTTGTAGATTCTCCATTATCTGTAAAAGCAACTGAGATATTTGCTTCTTCAATTCAAGGTTATTATGATGAAGAGGCAATGAAAATGGTAAATGAGGGGATTAATCCAATAATTTTTCCATCTTTAACTACAATAGTCGATGTGGAACAATCGAAAGCTTTAAATTTTAGAAAAGAACCATGTGTAATCATTTCAAGTAGTGGGATGTGTGAAGCAGGAAGGATTAAGCATCATTTAAAACATAATTTATGGAAACCAGAATCAACTGTCATATTTAGTGGGTATCAAGCTGGGGGAACCTTGGGTAGATCAATATTGGATGGAGCTAGACATGTAACTATTTTTAGTGAACAGATTGATGTAAAATGTAATGTTGTTTCATTACAAGGTATTTCTGGTCACGCTGACCAACAAGGTTTACTTGAGTGGATAAAAGCCTTTAAGAAAAAACCAAAACAAATATTTATTAATCATGGTGAAGCTGAAGTTGCATCATATTTTGCTTCACTAGTAAATAAAGAGTTAAAGATAAAGGCCTATGCTCCAGCTCCATTAGAAACTTTCTCTCTAATAGATGCAACAGTCTTACCTACTCAAATTGATACTCCATTGCCAAGTAGTGTAAGCACTAAATTATATAATTCAGTAGATCAATTAATTAATGAAAGAGAAATTCTAGAAGCTGTTGTTTCAAGAATGATAAAAGCAAGTAAAAAAACTGATTTAAGTGAAAAAGATGCAATTAGGTTAACCAATGCTATAGAACGACTAAGAAGTGATATAGAATATTTAGGTATAAAATGGTATGGAGATAGTGAATAATTAATAATCGTGTTGAAAATTTATTGTCTTGGTTTTTTTAAATGAAGAATTCAAGACAATTTTTATTTTATTATAAAAAAAATAATTTTGTAATTTGATGTAATAAAAGAAGTTATAAATTAGGTCCCATAATTTATAACTTTTTTTAAAAAAAATGGTAGACAAAAAATAATTCTCGTGCTATATTCTCGATTGTGTTCAACGATAAGAGCTAAGTGATGAGAGTTACATAGTTTGTATGGATTTTCAATGCTTGGTATCTGTTGCGAACATTTTTTTATGATTAGATTTTCTAATTGTAATTGTTATTTGAAATTATGAGCGTTAGGGAAGAGAAATAGAAAGCAAGTTATTGCAATGAAAATTGTGTAAAGAGGGCTTTCTGTCAATTCAAAATAA
>RZYO01000186.1 GCA_009930325.1 Spirochaetia bacterium
TTTTGAATTGAAATTACTCAATATTGTCTTTAAATAGATTTTTAAACTTGAAAATTTTATATTCTTAGTAAAGGACAAAATCGCTTGCGGTTGACATAGAAAAAAGAAAAATAATTATTTTTTCTTTTTTTTTAATATTTTTACCTATAATATTTCATTAATTTGATCAAGTAATAAACAATAGTAAATAAAAGTGTTGAGTTATAATAAAAAGGTATGTTAGTATAAACTCTTATATAAGAGAAAGTTTATGAATAAAAAAAGTTTGACAATTATTTTAGCTGTTGTTTTTGTAATCTTTGTTGGATCTCATGCCTTTACTAATTCATACACAGAATTAGAAAATAGTATTGATGATGAACGCGTACAATATATTGGCGAAATAGAAAAACAATTAGCAAGTCGATCAAAAGAAATTAGAGAAGACATATCTTCGAATTTAAATTTTTTGGTATATTTAATTGAAAGTAACAAACCTCAATCATTTATTGATGCAGACAATGATTATTCTAAGATAAGTTCAGATAATGACTCTCAATTAGTATTAGTGAGCGAATCTGGTATTTGTTACAATATTGATAATACAATTTTTGAACTTCAAGATAAACAACTATTAAAAGAATTGATAATAGACAAAAAGCCCATTTCAAGATTTGAGAGATTATCAAATGGACAGAATTTTTTAATTACTGCACAACCAATAGTACCTTTTGAAATTGAAAACCAAAAAATTGTTGCCATTATGTTTGCAACAAGTGAAATATTATATAGATCAAGAATGACTTTACCGTTATTTGGTAGTTATGGAATATCTTTTGTTTGTGATAATTTAGGAAGATTAGTAATAAGTCCTAAAAAAGACTCTTTTAATATAATTGGATATAATCTTTTTTCTTCACTTGAAGAATTAGACGTTGATAAAAATATAATAAACAATATAAAAAATGATTTTTTAAATGGTAAAAGTAACTATTATTACTTTAAATTGGCAGAAAGATGGTTAATTCAATATGAATCTTTTAATGATGGTGAAGAATTTATTATAAGTCTCATACCAGTATCAATTGTTTCAAATAGATTAATTACAGATGTTTCAAAAACTTTACAAATGGCATACTTAACATTATTTTTCATCTTAGTATTAATATTAATTTTGGTAATAGTAATTTTTGATATAATATCTCAAAAAAATAGAACAAAATTTGAAAGTAATGTAAGAGAACAGGCAGCGCTAGCACGTAGTGAATTCTTATCACAAATGAGTCATGATATGAGAACACCACTATCAGCAATAGTTGGAATGGCTGAACTTGCCAAAGAAAATTTAGATAATGAAAAAATTATTGATGATTCATTAGATAAGGTAAAATCTTCAGCTAATTATATTTTAGAAATAATTAATGACATACTTGATTTAAGTAAAATCGAAAGTGGTAATTTTAGTTTAATAAATGAACCTTTTTCATTGAATGAATTAGTTCGAAATATTGAAATTATTAATCAATCAAAAGCTTTTGAAAAAGATTTATATTATAGCTTTAATTATAATATCAACGAAGACATTTGGTATGTTGGAGATAAATTAAGAATCTCTCAAATATTGATGAACTTAATATCGAATGCAATTAAATTTACTCCTGAAAAAGGTTCTGTAAATATTAAAATTCAAACTGAAGAATATGACACAAAATCAGATACAATTACTTTTATTGTAAAAGATACAGGAATTGGAATGAGTAAAGACTACTTAAAGGATTTATTTACACCATATGTTCAAGAAAATGACAGCATATCTTCAATTTATGGTGGTACTGGACTTGGCCTAGCAATTGTTGATAATCTAATTAAATTAATGGATGGAAAAATAAAAGTCATAAGTGAAAAGGGATTAGGCTCTGAATTTATCGTAAAGATAACCCTTGAAAAAGTTACTAATCCTTTTTTAAAAAACACAAAAGATTCATTTAATATCAATCTAAGTGGTCAAAAAGTATTGTTTATTGAAGACCATCCAATTAATAGATTAATTGGAGAAAAACAATTACAAAGTATTGGATTCTCTGTAGACTCAGCTGAGAATGGTAAAACTGGACTAGATTTATTTTTCAAACACAAAAACAATTATTATTCATTGATTCTTACAGATGTAAGAATGCCTATTGTAGATGGCTATCAAGTAATAAAACAAATTAGAGAGTCACAAAGACTAGACAAAGATATACCTATAATAATTATGAGTGCAAATGCTAAAGATGAAAACATTCACCAAGAACTCAAAGTTAATGCTATTTTGTGCAAACCAGTTAATATTAACGAATTAAAGGATGCAATATGTCTAATATTCAAAAAATAATATTAATAATTTGTTTTGTTCTTTCATTTTTTACTTCTTGCAAAAAAATAGACAGAGTTGATAATAATGATTATTTTTATGAAAAAAACAACATTTCTATTTTTATAGATCATGATATTAATGAAGGGACCAAACAATGGATTACAACTATTAAGGAAAATTTCCCAGAATATAATATTAATTTTGTAACTAACGTAAGTACAAATCAAAAACTATTTTTAGACAATTACATATCAAATAATTTTAATTGTGATATTGTTATTTCTAAATATTTAACTCAAGAAAACAGCGAATTTCTTGCAGATTTATCAGGAAAAACATTCTTCCCTTCAAATTCATTTAATTCTTTAAGGAAAATGGATAAAAATGGAAATATTTTCTTAATCCCTTTTACAGATAATAAAAAATATCTATTGATAAATAAACAAGTATTTATAAACAACAATTTAGTACCGCCCACAAACGCAAAAGAATTATTAGACCAAATTTATTTACTAATTATGAAACCTGAAATTTTATATTTAAATAGCGAACAATACAAAGAATTAGGATCTTCTTTATTTAATTACGCTTTTTCTCTTACCGATGGATTAACAATAAAAGGATATAATTGGGCTCAAGAATTAGAAAAAGGATTAGCTAACGTAGAGGATTATGATTTATCGAATACTTTTAATTTTATTGACAATTTTATTGGAGTCAATCTTGAAGGATTAAAAAAGAATGATTTTTCATTCTCTCAAGCTCTAGAAAAGTTTAATAATAACGAGATAGGTATTATGGAAATAAGCACAAATAACCTTAACCAAATATTACCTTATTTTAATGAAAATATTTCAGCTATTCCTTTTTATTCCCCTGATACTAATTCAAACTATTTATTATATTCAGATCAAGTTTTTATTGGTGTAAATAAAAAATCCATGGATAACAAAAAAGAAACATTAAATATTTTTCTTTCAAAAGTATTAGGGAATGTTGGAAATATTGATGTTATCTTTAATGATCATAGCATATATGAACCATTGTATGGGTTATCGTCTTCTGTTTATGATACTTATTATAAAACAATAAACAACTATGAAAAAAATCAAATCACAAAACTATATGATTTTAATCGAGGTAATGACTATTTAAATTCTGCTGTGGAACAGTATTTATTAGGAGAAATATCACGAGAAAAATTTGTTCAATATTGGCAGCAAGATGTATTAGTGAGTAAATTTGATTTAGACAAAGTTGCTTTAGCTACTACAGATGACAATCTATATCCACAAGATTGTTCAATGTTAATTTCAAAGGCTTTATTTGATCAAATAAATTGTGATATAACCATTTTTACTTACTCTTCTCTTGTAGATAGTTTTGATAATACTAAAAAACTTTATTCCTCTTCTCCCTATTTTTTAAAAAAAGGTGATATATATTGGCAAGATATTTACAATTTACTACCCCAAAATATTTATAGTGATAAAACTCAAAGTTTAAATCAAAAAATACTACTTGCTCAAATGACAGGCCATGAAATTGTTGAGCTTTTAAAGAATTATGAAAATGAAATTGTATATTATGGCATAAAAAAAATTAATAATGAATATTATAATTTAAAACAAAATGGGTCGTTACAAATGATAAATAACGATACAATATACTCAATCATAACTAATTCCAATTTTTATTTAAATGGTTTTGAATTCCCTACATATAAAATTATTAATAAAAATATCATTGATTATTTAAATAAATGGATTATTGAAAATAATAAAATATCGATTCAATCTCTTTACACGTATAACATAGTTGCAAATTAACAGAATAATTTTGCTTTGAAAAAAATAAAAAAATATAATATTCTTCTTTAAAAAATTGATTTTTATGTTATAATTGATGCTAATTGAGAAAAAATAATATATATAAAATTAACGACTAATTTATTTGTCAATAAAAAAAGAATATCATTTTGATAGACGCGGACAGTAAGTTTAAATGTCCGGCCTATTAGAGTAGAAAAAAATAGAAAAACCACTGATCTTCTGTTAAGATTGTAAGTAACAACACATACAATAG
>RZYO01000052.1 GCA_009930325.1 Spirochaetia bacterium
AGCGCTATTTTAAAAAAAAATAAATTGATTCTTAAAAGGAAGTGATAATGTCCAAGTATGATGAAAGCGACTTTGTCCATTAAGAGAAAAAACTAGTAAAACCTAAATATTATTAAAAAATATTAGGTTATTGATTAATAAATTGTTTCATTTTTACCATGTACTTTTTTTAAAAATTAATTATTGAGGCAAAAAAACCCTTAAAACATGTAAATAATAATGAAGTGTGTAAAAATGACACAGCTTTTCTTTAGTAATCATATGAAGTTGTTTTATTATTAACTAATGTTTGATATTGAAAGGTTTAAGTTTTAAAAAAGGCTACTAAAATAACTGAAATATTTAATATTTCTCTAAAAATGATTAAAATAAATAATTTTATCGAATTTTGGCATGATAGTTGCATTTGAAATTGTATAAATAAGAAATAATATTTTTGGAGGCTCATGATGAGATTTTATGTAAATGATAATAATGCTTTATTAAATGGTGCTTGGACAAATTGGTCTAATTTACAAAGTAAATATCCACCATTAGATATAATTGAAAATAAAGATAGCTATAGTGTTGAAATAGAATTACCGGGGTTTAAACTTGAAGATATAAAAATAAAATTAGAAAAACATGTATTAAGAGTTTCAAGCGGTTATGAAAAATGTAATACAGATGGAAAAAGATATATAATTAGAGAAAGAGTATGCAAAGAATTTGAAAGAACATTGTCTATAGGCTCCGATATTGATGAAGATAATGTAAAAGCAACATTCAAAGATGGTGTTTTGATGATTTTACTACCAAAGAAAGATGAAATTATCCCAAAAGAGATTAATGTAGCTATAAATAGCTAATTAAGATTATAAATATAAAAACTCCCCCTTAGAGCTGGTAAATGCCAGCTCTTTTTTTATCTATATTGGTTTATTTTTTTTAAATTGGTCTAAAAGCAACAAATAATAATTTATTAATTTTTTTTTGTGTCAAAATGATACGAAAATAGGCTTAAGTTTATATTCATTATTCTAATTGACACATTTTTAAATGATTAGAAAATTGCAATAATTAATAATTATTATAATAAAATTTTTAATTTCTTTTACAGCAAGGAATTGTAGAAAAAATGTGGTTATAGCCAAAACTTGGCACATAAATTGCATTACTGTTAGTGTAAGAAAAAAAACTTACAAGAAAATAAAAAAAATAATAATAAGTTCATAGGAGGACTAATAATATGTATAACAATTTTAATTCTTTATTCGATGATTTTTTTGATGCCTTTAATTCTGTATCTGTAAAAATTCCACCAGTAGACGTATATGAGATGGATGATGGTTATTACATTGATGTTGAATTGCCAGGATATAAAAATGACGATGTTAATGTTAAAATTGAAAACAATACTTTAACTTTGTCAACATCCGAAGAATTCAATAAACAAGTAGAGAATGAAAAGGAAGTACCTAATTATTTAGTAAGAGAAACAAAAACAAAAAGAATCTTTAAGAGAGCTTTCTCTTTACCAAAAGATGTAGATGAAGAAGGAATTAGTGCAACCTTTAATAATGGTTTATTAAATATTAAATTACCAAAATCAAAAAAATTAGCACCTAAAACAATAGAAATTATTGCTCAATAGTAATTGAACATATGTGATTATTGGCTAGCAGTTTGTCCAATTGCTAGCCAAATTTTTTTAGTCATTTAATAAGATTAAAGCGATAAATACTAAATCTTCTTCTCTATTATTAATAATAGAATGTGATTCTTGATCACCTGTTACTACAACATCCCCAGGTTTTACAAATTTTTCTCCATCAGCTTCTGTTACAATACCTTCTCCTGATAAAATGTAATAGTATTCAGTTTCTTGAATATGGGTATGTTTACCGATTGAACATCCCTGTTTTAAAGTGATTGTTGAAAATAAACGGCTATGGCTAAGCTTATTACTATCAATTATGTTTTTAATGATAGCTTCACCTTTACCTTCTCTCATTTTGATTTTTACGTCAATTTTTTGATTTTCATTTTTAATTACCATTTGTTTCCTCCGTAATAATAAATTATCATAAAAACAATATAATATTCTAGTATCTGAAAAAAAAAGGAAATTTCGATAATTAAGTATTTAATAATTGCATTTTTACGTGTATTATATTTTTCAAACAGGAGTAAAGATATGAATGAAATACTTTATAAGGAAAAGCTTTCATCCGAAGTTTTTAAAATGATTGTTCGTGCTCCACGTATTGCAGAAGCACGCAAGCCAGGACAATTCATTATTCTTCAACTTGGGGGAGACTATAATGAAAGACTTCCTCTTACAATTGCTGATGCTGATTCGGAGAAGGGTACAATTACTTTGATTTTCCAAGCCGTAGGGGAATCAACTCATCATTTAGCTATGTTAAATGAAGGGGATTATATTGAAAATTTATTAGGACCTTTGGGTACACCTACAGAACTTGGTAAATATGGGAAAGTTGTATGTGTTGGTGGAGGGATTGGAGTTGCTCCAATGCATCCAATTGCTAAAGCTCTTAAAGAGTTAGGAAATGAAGTTAAGATTATTATGGGCGCAAGAACAAAAGACCTTTTTGTCATGAGAGATGAAATGGAAAAAATTGCTGACGAATTAATTTTAACAACTGATGATGGATCAGAGGGTAGAAAAGCTCTTGTTACTGAACCATTAAAAGAACTTTGTGAAAATTGGAAACCTGATCTAGTTGTTGCAATTGGACCTCCAATTATGATGAAGTTTTGTGCTTTGACAACAAAACCATATAATGTTCATACAATTGTTTCTTTAAATACTATCATGATTGATGGTACTGGAATGTGTGGTGGTTGTAGAGTAAGTATTGGTGGTGAGACTAAGTTTGTTTGTGTAGATGGTCCTGAATTTGACGGACATAAAGTTGATTGGGATAATATGCTAATGAGACTAGGAACTTACAAACCTCAAGAACAAGAAAATCATCATAGATGTCATATTGGATTACATATTGAAGAAGGGGAAGCTTAATGCACACTACTATTGAACAATATGATAAGCAAGCAAAAGAATTGTTAGAAAAGTTTGCAAATAAAGATATTTCAATAAAAGAAAGAGCCTCTATACCATTGCAAGAAATGCCAGCGCAAGATCCTAAAGTTAGAATTACTAATATGAACGAAGTTGCTTTAGGTTATACTGAGAATCAAGTTAAAGTTGAAGCAATGAGATGTTTGCAATGTAAAAATAAACCATGTATACAAGGTTGTCCTGTTGGTATTGATATTCCTTCTTTTATTATGGAAGCATCTAAAGGTAATTTTGGTAAGGCAAATGAAATTATAAAAGAAAGTTCTTTATTGCCTTCTATTTGTGGTAGAGTTTGTCCTCAAGAAAATCAATGTCAAATGTATTGTACTGTTGGTAAAATGAAGAAAGATATTGGACAAAGTGTTGCTATTGGTAGAATAGAAAGATTTGTCGCTGATTATTCTAGAGAGAATAACCTTGATGTTGTTCCTTCTGTTAAACCTGAAACTTCAAAAAAAGTTGCAATAGTTGGTTCTGGTCCTGCATCAGTTGCAGCAGCAGCTGATATAAGAAGAGAAGGCCATACTGTAGTAATGTTTGAGGCGCTTCATAAAGCTGGTGGTGTTTTAGTTTACGGAATTCCTGAATTCAGATTGCCTAAAAAATTAGTTGAAAAAGAATTAGATAGTTTAGCTGATATGGGTATTGAGATAAACAAAAACTTTTTAGTTGGAAAAACTCGTACTTTAGATGATCTAAGAGAAAAAGATGGCTTTGATGCTGTTTTTGTTGGAGCCGGCGCTGGTCTTCCTAAATTCTTAGGTATCCCAGGTGAAAATTTAATTGGTGTCTTTAGTGCAAATGAATACTTAACTCGTAGTAATTTAATGAAAGCTTATGATCAAAAAAATAGTTTAACTCCTTTATTTAAAAGTGAAAAAGTTGCTATTTTTGGTGGTGGTAATGTTGCAATGGATGCTGCAAGAACTGCTAAAAGACTAGGGGCTGAAGATGTTACAATAATTTATCGAAGAAGTGAAGATGAGTTACCAGCTCGAAAAGAAGAAGTGGAACATGCAAAAGAAGAAGGTATTAACTTTATGCTTTTACACCAACCTCATGAAATAATTGGTAATGAAAAAGGTTTTGTTACTGGAGTAAAAGTTGTAACTTGTGAATTAGGCGCTCCTGATGCTTCAGGTAGAAGACGTCCTGTAGAAATAGAAGGTACTGATAGAATTGTTGAATTTGATACAGTCGTAGTTTCAATTGGGAATGCTTCAAATCCATTATTAAAACAGACAACAGATGGTTTGGATGTAAATAAACGTGGTAATATTATTGTTAATGAAGAAACTTGTGAAACTTCAATAGAGGGTGTTTTTGCTGGAGGCGATATTGTTCTAGGTGCTGCTACTGTAATTTTAGCAATGGGTCAAGGACGAAAAGCTGCTAAAGCAATTAACGAGTATTTAAAAAATAAATAATGATATTATTATTTCAAATATATTATAAGGGCCTTTTAATTGGCCCTTTTTATATTTTTACTTGCAATATATCATTACTATAGCTATAGTATAGGTTATGAATATGGATTCTTTATATGGATATTCTGTTTGCCCAGTGTGTGAAACAGATAAGTTTGCTGCAATTGATGAAGTTATTGATGGTTGCTCAATTTTTGATGATTTAAAAGAAAATAAAGAGCGATTTAGAAGAGCTGTACATCGCAGAGAAATAATTGAGACAACTGGTATAGGTCATGGGGTAGCTATTGCACATGGTAAGTTGCCTTGTATCGACCATCTTCGTATAGGCTTGGGAATTAATCCAAAAGGGATAAATTATAAATCAAAAGACGGGAAACCTGTAAATATCTTATTTGTTATTGCTTCAACACCATTTCATCAAATAAATTATTTAAAAGCTTTAGCTGTTATTTTAAGAGGTGTCAGAAATTCAGATATAAAAAAAGAGGTTTTGAGCATATTTGATCCTGGTTTTGAGGCAAAATTTAGTAAAGATTTTTTGGAAGAATTGGTTAAACAAGATTTTGGTTGTTTAAATATATAAGCTCTTGTCATATCTATCAATAAAAATATTGTTTTTTTGCTAATTTATTACTATTAATCTTGCCTTTACTATTGTTGTTTGTTATTATTAGTTATACTAATGACATAATTAAAATGAAATGGAGGTAAATAATGAAAAAAATAGTAGTACTTTTAATTACTTTTTGTATTAGTGTGTTTAATATATTTGCCTCGAATGATCCTAATATATTAATAAATGGTTATTTGGGAAGTAATATTCCTGCAGCAATAATCTTGGAAGTTAATTCCACAGTTATAGAAGAAAATGGTGGTGTTGTATCTATTATGGATAATTATAATTTTACAACAAACAGATCTTCTATCACTATGCCTGTTTATGTTTATATTGGCTATTCAGCTTATTCAAATACTTCAAATGTAATTTTTAATTTAGAAATTTCTACTGAAGGTTTTAAAATGAAAAATTCTTCTGGCGTCTTAATTGGCTCTCCATTAGATGTAGATATTATAATGCATACTGAGACATTAAATTCGGCTACAAGTAAAATTTTAGTTGGAGCTTCTGTATTGGATTCATATTCAAAGAATATATTTTTGAATACATCTTCTACTCCAGCACCATTCTCCTACTCTGTTCAGCCTGGGGCTGCCATAAATGATGCCAATTTTAATATTTATTTTACTTGGAGTGAAAAGTTAAATACACCTGCAGGTGAATATGGAGCTCTAATTAATTTTGCAATTACTGCTAGTTAGAAGAAATAATTAAATCTAAAAAAATATCATTCTTATCTGTTGGTACTTTTTCAAAAAGAAGATACTTTCTACAAATTCCTATTTTTGTTATATTTTTTTTATTTGCTAAAAATTTATCATAATATCCTTTGCCATGACCTATTCTTGATCCGTTTTTTCCTAAAGCAATTGAAGGCACTATAATTATAGTATTATCTTGGAAAGATGATAATATTTCACCATTTTTTGGTTCAAGCAAATCAAACAAGCCTTTTGTTAAATTTTTATTCCAGTTTTGCGGTTCAATTTTTATAAAATCAATCTTATCCTTATTAGTTTTCGGAAGGGCTACTATTTTCTTATTATTTAATGCAATGTTAATTAATTTATAAGTATTTACTTCATTTTTTAAAGGAAGATATAATAAAATACATTTACAATTTTTGTAGTATTGAGTATTTATTAATCTGTTTATTATTATTTCATCTTCTCTTTCAAAATTGGAAAGAGTTTTTGACTGGTTTAATTTGTAAATATATTTTCTAAATTCTTCTTTATTTAACATATAGGCTAATCCCAATTAATAGTATTACAATAAATATAAAAATGAAATCTTTTGAATTATATTTTATTGTATCTCTTTCAAGTTCAGGATTAAAGCCTCTTGCATCGAGAGCATATGCAATTTCATCAATTTTATATAACAAATTTTCTAATAGTCTTATACAAAAGTTAATTACAAATTTAATTGGATTTCGAAGAGTTGATTCTAATCTAGCTTTTCTAGCTTCTTGTATTGATTGAGAAACATCAAAAATTAATGGGATGAACATTAAAGTTAACTCAATTTGGCTTGCTAATTTCCAACCATTAATAAAAGGAATATGATTAATTACATTTGCTAATGATCTAGCAATATCGCTAGGATCGCTTGAATCTGCAAGTAGAAAACTCATAAGAATAGCAGTATCAAATTTCAAAACAGAATTAATTATTGAAATTTTTGTTTTTTCACTAAAGTATGAGGTTATAGCAATAAAAACAGATATTATTATAAAAAAAATTAATTCATTTCCATACTTTAAAATTGGTAGCTTTGTAATTATCATTAAAATAATTACAATAAAAAGAATCATTAAAGTTCCATAAAGGTTTGTTGCTACTAATGTTGTGCAAAGACTCATAAGTGCAAGCAATTTAATAAATGGATTTGTTCTATTTAAAAAAGTATTAGCTTCTCGATAGTGAAAAATCAATGATTGAGCCATGTTAATTCCTCAATTTTTTTAATTTTATTATCTAATAAAGGTACATAAACACCATGATTTCTTAGATGAGGTAAGACTATATTACTCTCTCCTTCCATCAAAACTTTTCCTTTTTCTAGTAGAATAATTTTTTGAGAATGAGCGGCAATTTTATCTATTTCATGACTAACTATTATTATGGTATGTCCTTCTTTTTGTAGTAAAAGAAGAGTTGATAGAACTTGAATGACTCCTGGGTAATCTAGGTTTGCAAAAGGTTCATCGAAAAAAATAATATCGGGATTCATAGCAAGAATCCCAGCTATAGCTAAGCGCCTTTTTTCTCCACCGCTAAGATGATGAGGTTTAGTTTTAAGTTTGTCGTTAAGCGATAATAAGGTTGAGACTTCTAGTAGCTTTCTTTGTTTAGTTGTTGAATCTAGTTGAAGATTTTCCATACCAAATAAAATATCTTTTTCTACAGTTTGTCCAATAATTTGACTATCAGCATCTTGAAAAACTAATCCAATTTTACGCCTACGATCTTTTAAGTTTGAAGATAGATTCTTGTTATTTATTATAATATTTCCACTGTTGGGTTTTAATAATCCTTTTATGCATTTTAATAAAACTGATTTTCCAGATCCATTAGCTCCAGCAATTATACAAAGAGAACCTTTTTCAATTGAAAAAGAAATATCTGATAAAATTTTTTTATCTTTATTAAAAGCAAAGTTAAGATTTTCGATTTTTAAAATTGGATGATTCATATCAACGATATTACATTTTTGAAAAATTATTGTAAATATAAAAAATGATGATTGTTAAGTATTTTTTATAAAATTGGTTAACAATAAAAAAACACTTCTTGTTTTCATAGAAGTGTTTTATATGATTTTACAAAAAAATTATTCTTTGCTTAAATATGGACCCATTCCATTATAAACTACTTTTGCAACAAAATTACTTATTTGAACAATACTCATTTCACTATCATTTCTAATCCAACTCATAAAGACTCTATGCATTGATGAAGAAATAATTAAACATAAATATTCAACTTGTTCTATTGGTAGTTCACAAATAGGTTCAATAACTTCATAAAGCTTTGAAAATAAAGCATCCCCTATATGATCTGAAAAAGTATTTGCGAAACTAGATTGGGCAATCTTTTTATAATAATCTAAATCATCATTAAAATATTTATCTAAATTATAAAAAATATCAAAGAAAAACTTTGAATTATTTGAATATTTCAAATTTCTTGTTGCTTCATGAAAAGCGTCAATTAATTCTTGCTCAAAATCATCTAAAACATTACTAATTTTATCATAATGTATGTAAAATGTTTTTCTGCTAATATTTGCTTGCTTTGTTAACTCTGTAATAGTAATCTTATTCAATTCTTTTTTATCAAGTAATTGAAATAATGCAAGCCTGATTGCCTTTTTAGTTTTTGCTGGGCGCCTGTCTTTTGCCCGCTTTTTTACTTGTTCCATAAAATGTAACTCCTATTTCGGTTGATTATATAATATCACTCATTACATAGGTAATATGGAAAAAAAAATATGTCAATAGAAAAATAACTCAATACAAATTAATTTCTTAATTTATGTCCAAATATATTAAATTTGGTCATAAAAATATAATTAATTATTTATTTGTTATAGTATGTATTTATTTAAACACTTTTTTTAACATTTTTGATTATTTTTAAGTTAAAATGGAAAAAGAGGATAAAAAAGTTTTAATAGATAAATAAATATCTATTTAGTATTATTTTTAAAACAATTTTATGTTGTTTTTTTGATATTAATTTATTAAAATTTCAATTAATTTTTATAAAAATAAAATTAATTATATCATGCTTTTTGATTTTATTGTGTTTTTTATTTCAATAATTTACTAAAATTTTACTTGAATAATAAATACAAAATATTATTATTAAACTATATAAATAGTATTCTAAATTAATTTAAAAATTATAATTATTTGCCTTTATATTTTCTCATCTTAATTCTATACTTATAAAAATTAACAATTTTTAACAAATTGAGGTTTATATGTATAGTTTTAGAAATGATTATAGTGAATTGTGTCATCTTCAAATATTAAATGCTTTTGAAGAACTTAATACAGTTCAGTTTGATGGATATGGTGAAGATTTAATTACAGCTCAGATTAAAATGAAAATTAAAAAAACATTAAAAACAGATAATGTTGATATTCATTTTTTAAGTGGAGGAACTCAAACGAACCTTGTTGCAATTTCAACAATTTTAAAACCTTATCAAGCAGTAATTGCTGCTGAAAGTGCACATATTTCAACACATGAGTGTGGAGCTATAGAAGCAACTGGTCATAAAATAATCACAGTTAGTACAACTGATGGTAAAATTAATGCTACTCAAATAAAAGATATTATTGTAAACCATTATAATGATGAAGCAAGAGAACATATTACTCAGCCTGGTATGGTTTATATTTTTAACCCAACTGAATATGGAACTATTTATAAGAAAGATGAGTTAATTAGAATAAAAAATGTTTGTGATCAATTTGAAATTCCTTTATATATTGATGGAGCTAGATTAGCCCAAGGATTAATGAGCCCATACTCGGATCTCTTAATTTCAGATTTACCTAAACTATGTGATATGTTTTATATCGGAGGAACAAAAAATGGAGCAATGTTTGGAGAATGTTTAGTAATTGTAAATGATAAATTCAAAAAGGATTTTAGGTATAATTTAAAACAAAAGGGAGCTTTGTTAGCAAAAGGGTTTTCAATTGCAATTCAATTTAATGCTTTATTTGAAAATGATTTATTCTTTAAGTTAGCAAAAGATGCAAATAGAAAAGCAAAATTAATAAATGATGAATTACAGATACTTGGAATTAAAATGCTTGTAATTCAAGAAAGTAATCAAATTTTCCCTATTTTAGAAAATTCACTAATTGATCAACTTAGAAAAAATTATTTATTTTATGATTGGCAAAAAATTGATGATAATTTTACTGCAATAAGGCTTTGTGTCTCTTGGGCAACAGAAGATACTATAGTAAAAAGTTTTATTAATAATGTTAAAGAATTAATGATTAAATGATTTTAATTTTATTAATTATAAAAAGTCAAAAACTAGGATTTTCTCCTAGTTTTTTTTATAACTTTATAATTTCAATGAGTTGATATACAATGTGAGTGTGACTATATCACTATTATTTTTTTAATTTTGATTTATCCTTTTATTATATAAATAATATTATCTTGGAGGCTAATATGAAAGCATCGATAGGATTAATAGGTTTAGCGGTTATGGGAGAAAATCTTGTACTTAATCTTGAAAGCAAAGGTTATAGTGTTGCCGTATATAATAGAACAATTGAAAAAGTAGATAATTTTATTAATTCAAGAGCTAAGCAAAAGAATATTATTCCTTCTTATTCTATTGAAGAGTTGGTGTCTCTTGTTGAAAAACCAAGAAAGATAATGATGATGGTTAGAGCCGGAGAAGCTGTTGATAAGACAATTGATGCTTTACTCCCATTTTTAGATGATAATGATATAATAATTGATGGTGGAAATTCAAATTATTTTGATACTATAAGAAGACTAGAGTATGTTAATTCAAAAGGTAAACTTTATATAGGGGCTGGCGTTTCTGGCGGGGAAGAAGGGGCTTTATTAGGTCCTTCAATTATGCCCGGAGGTAATATAGAAGCTTGGGAAGCTGTAAAACCAATTTTTCAGAAAATTAGTGCAAAAGTTGAGAACAATATTCCTTGTTGTGATTGGATTGGTCCTTCTGGCTCAGGACATTTTGTAAAAATGGTTCATAATGGTATTGAATATGGTGATATGCAACTTATAAGTGAGATTTATGATATTATGAGAAAAGTTCTTAAATTATCATATACAGAAATGCATAATATTTTCAAAACCTGGAATAATGGGCCACTTAATTCTTATTTAATAGAAATAACGAGTGATATTTTAGCTTATAAAGATGAAAACAATATTCCTTTAGTTGAAAATATATTAGATGCAGCAGGTCAAAAAGGTACAGGGAAATGGACTTTAATTAATGCTCTAGATAATCAGATTGATTTATCTTTAATAGCTGAATCTGTTTTTGCTAGAATTATTAGTTCACAAAAAGAGGACAGAGAATTCGCTTCAAAAGAATTCGAACCTATTACTGCTGAAATAATTGAGGATAAAGAAAAAGTAATTGAAGATCTTCATAATGCATTATTTGCGGCAAAAATAATTTCATATGCTCAAGGTTTTGATTTGATAAGAAAAGTATCAAATGAAAATCAGTGGAATCTAGATTTGGGTAATATTTCTTTATTATGGAGAGGTGGTTGTATTATTAGATCATCCTTTTTATCAAATATAAGTGAAGCTTATAAAGCTAATTCAAATTTAAAGAATTTAATTTTAGATCCATATTTTAAAGATATTTTAAAAGAAACAAATATAAGCCTTAGGCGTATAGTTTCATTATCTGTATTAAATGGAGTTGCTACGCCTTCTCTTAGTGCAGCTATCTCATTTTTTGATAGTTATCGTTCAAATGATTTACCTGCAAATTTAATTCAAGCTCAAAGAGATTATTTTGGCGCTCATACATATGAGAGAAAAGATAAAGAGAGAGGGCAATTCTATCATACGAATTGGACTAGTCGTGGAGGAAATACTTCTTCTTCTACTTATTCAATATAGGAGTAAAAATTATGAATGAGCAATTCATTTTTATTATATTTGGAGCAAGTGGCGATTTATCTCAAAGAAAGTTACTTCCTGCTTTATATAAATTAAGCTTAAAGAAAATGTTTTCAGTCCCATTGAAAATTCTTGCAATTGGAAGAAGAGATATAAGCACTGATGAATTTGTTAGTAATGTAAAAAAATCATTATCGGAAAAAGTAAATAATAATAAAGAAGAAATTAATAGTTTTATTGATAGTATTTCATATTATAAAATGGATTTACATGATAGTGATAAATATAAAGAATTAAAAAATTATTTAGATTTAAATTATAAATATCACAATTATATTTATTATTATGCTATTTCCCCCGAATTATATTGCCCTGTTTCTAAATATCTTTATAATGTGCAACTTACTGATGAAGTGGATGGTTTTAAGAGAGTAATTATTGAGAAACCTTTTGGCCATGACCTACCAAGTGCGATAAATTTAAATAATGAATTGCATAGATTTTTTAAAGAAGAACAACTCTTTAGAATTGATCATTATTTAGGCAAAGAAACAGTTCAAAATATTTTAGTAACTAGATTTGCAAATGGAATTTTTGAGCCACTTTGGAATAGAAATTATATAGATTTTGTTGAAATAACATCAGCTGAGTCTTTGTCTGTAGGAACTCGTGCTGGATATTATGATAAAGCTGGAGCCTTAAGAGATATGGTTCAGAATCATTTATTACAAGTATTAGCTTTAATAGCAATGGAACCACCAATAAATACGTCTTCAAAAGCTTTGCGAGATGAAATGGTAAAAGTATTTCAGTCCTTGAGAGCTATAAAAAAAGAAGAAGTGGGAGATTTTGTAGTAAGAGGTCAGTATGTTAATTCAATTTATAAAGGTAAAGAAATCTTAGGATATAGGGATGAAAAAGGAATAAGTGAGAATTCCAAAACTGAAACTTATGTAGCTTTAAAATGCTATATTGATAATTGGAGATGGAGTGATATTCCTTTTTATATTAAAACTGGAAAAGCTTTGGCTACAGATGTTACTGAAGTTGTAATACATTATAGAGCTAATCCTCATACTATTTTTAAAAATAATGAAGATATTTCTTCAGAGCATAATCAACTTGTTATTAGAATACAACCTGATGCTGGTTTTTTAGTTACTTTTCAAATGAAAGTTCCTGGAGCGGGATTTCAAGTTCAGCCTGTTAAAATGGATTTCCATTATGCTTCACTACAAGAGAAAGATATTCCTGAAGCTTATGAAAGACTAATATATGATTGTGTTATTAATGATTCAACTCTTTATCAAAGAAATGATGCTATTGAATTAACTTGGAACTATGTTCAACCAATAATAGATGCATGGAAAGAAGATGATAGTATTCCACTTTTTGGGTATCCTGCTCGTAGTTGGGGTCCTCAATATATTGAGAATATTTTATCTGAAAAAAATCATCATTGGAGATATCCCTGCAAAAATTTAAGTGATGGAAGGTATTGTGAATTATAAGGATAAAAAATGAGAAAAATTAAAATTTTTAATGATAGTTATAGTGCCTGTTATCATTTAGCTGATGCTTTAAAATCTTTAAATAAGAAAGAATCAAATATTGCAATTTCAGGAGGTTCTTCTCCTTTGCTTTTATTTAATATAATGAAAGATAATTTTATGCCTTCTGATTTTTCAAATTTAAATTTTTTCTGGGTTGATGAAAGATTTGTTGAAAAAGAAAGTGAAGAAAGCAACTATGGTAATTTTTCTCGTATTTTAATTGATAATAATATAATTAAACCTAACCAAGTATTTCCTATGCATAAGTGGGGAAGTTCAAATCAAGTAATTAAAAATATTAATCAAGAAATAAAGATGAATGTTAAATTTATTAATAATTTGCCTTCTTTTGATTTAATTATTTTGGGCTTAGGTGATGATGGGCATACAGCATCATTATTTCCAGATAATTTAATAGCACTTAATTCAAATGAAATAATAATAAAAACAAAACATCCTAAATCTAAACAACAAAGGTTAACTCTTACAAAAAATGTTATTAATAATTCTTCAGAAATAATAATGCTTTGTGTTGGAAAAAATAAAGCTCAAATTGTTAAGGATGTACTAATTAATAAAAATAAAAGTTTGCCTGCTTCATATATTCAAAATGAAAATGAATATGTTTGGTATCTAGATGAAGATGCGGCTTCTTTGCTTAATTAATTAGAAATTGTTAGAAAAAATAAGTTTTCCGAGCGAAATTTTATAAAAGAAAAGTAAAAAATATTAGTTTTTTAAAAAATTAACACTTTCTTAACAATTTATTATAAATTCACTAACATCTATAAATTATCTTCTAGTCAAAAGATAGGAGATAAATATGAAAAAATTATTCTTAATTTCATTAATAGCAATGTCAAGTTTTACTTTGTTTGCAAATGGTCAAAGTGAAAATTCAAAAGTAGAAGTTCAAAATTATACATTTGGTGGTTCATCTACAGTAGCTCCAATAGTAAAATCAGTAATTCCAGAATTTGAAAAAGTAAATCCTTCTGTAAAAGTTGGTTATGAAACATTAGGTTCATCAACAGGAATTAAACAATTAATTGCAGGTACTTTATCTTTAGCTGGATCTTCAAGAGAATTAAAACAAAGTGAATTAGATAAAAACTGTGTTCCTACAGTTATTGCTTTAGACGGTTTATCAGTAGGTGTAAATTCATCTGTTAATGTAAGTAACTTATCACTTGCACAATTAGCTGCAATTTTCAGTGGTGAAATAACAAACTGGAAAGAAGTAGGTGGTAAAGATATGAAGATTGAATTAATTGAAAGAGATGAGACTTCAGGGACTTACGGATCATTTAATGAGATTGTATTAGATTCACAAGGAAAAGAACCTACAAAGAATGCAATTATTGCCAAAGAAAATGGAGAAGTTGCCACAAAAATAGCTTCAACACCAGGTTCAATAGGATATATTGGAATGGCTTTTAATCATATAATTACTAATGCAGGTGGTAAAATCTTAACTATTGATGGAATTGAACCAACATCTGAAAATGTTATAAATAAAACATATCCAATTAGTAGATCTTTATTTGTAGTTACTCTTGGTGAACCAAAAGATAATACTGTTGAAAAAGATTTTATTGACTTCTTATTATCTAAGAAAGGTCAAGCAATTGTTGAAGAAAGTGAATTCATTTCAGTAAATAATTAATATGCTAAAAAATAAGAAAAACAGTAGGCGAAAACTTATTGAGCAAAGTAGTAAAGTCTTTTTACTACTTTGCGCTCTAGTTTCAATTATCGCAGTAATTGCAATAACTTTATATATTGTAAATCAAGGTATTCCATTTTTTTCACAGGTAAATATGAAGGATTTTTTATTCTCATTTAATTGGGAACCTTCAGCAAGTACACCTAGTTATGGAATTGCTGCATTTATATTGGCAAGTTTTGAAGTTGTTATAATTGCAATAATATTAGCCTTGCCAATAGGTCTTGCAACTGCAGTTTACTTAAGCGAATTTGCAAAAGGGAAATTATCTGTTGTAATAAAAAATACAATAGAACTTTTAGCAGGAATTCCATCTATTATATATGGTTTAATTGGTATAGCTCTTGTTGTTCCTGCGGTTAGAAATACGTTTGGTGGTAACGGATATAGCTTGTTATCAGCTAGTATAATCTTATCAATAATGATTCTTCCAACTATTATTAATATTAGTGAAGTTTCTATTAGAAGTGTTCCAGATTCACTTAGAAAAGCCTCTGTTGCTATGGGTGCAACAAAATGGCAAACAATATATAAAATTGTTGTCCCTTCAGCTCTTAATGGGATTGTAACATCAATTATTCTTGCTTTAGGAAGAGCTATAGGTGAAACAACCGCTGTATTATTAGTTGGAGGAAATGCTGCTGTATTAGCAAAAACTCCTATAGATATGGGAAGAACTTTAACAATGAATATTATAACAGACATGAGTTATGCAGAAGGGACTCATTTATCAGCTCTTTTTGCAACTGCAATGTTATTGTTTATTTTTATATTATTTTTAAATTTCATTGTAGTTTTTGTAACAAATAGAAGTAGATTAGGACAGAGTGAATGAACAGACATAATTCAAACAAAATTGCTTTAGCCCTAATAAAAGGCTTATCGTTATTAACAATTATTATTTTGGCTCTTATGCTAGCTTATTTAATTTATAGAGGCTTATACAGTAATAAATTAATTGAACGAGGCGTAACAGATCAGGTAAATAATGAATTACCTTTTGAAATATATTCGAATCAATATTCAAATTTAGATGAACTTGATTATTTTACTTTGAAAAAAATAATTGAAGGGAAAGTTTATTCTCTTAGAAAGATTAGTAATGTAAATAGAGACATTCAATTATATATTGATCCTTCATTAAAATCTTTTCTTGCAAAATATTTATTAATTGATGAAAAAGATTTAAATGATCCTAGTATTATTAATATTGATAGCAATACATTGAAAAATGATAAGGCTCAATTTAATGAAATAAAAAAGGATGAAGGGGCTATTATAATTAGTACTAAAGATACTAATTTAAAGGGTTTGCGACCTGTCACTCTTAGTGATATGGTAATTGCCGTAAACCCCGAAGTAACAGCTCTTTATGAAAATAAGAAAATTGGTAATTTAAGAGAATCTGAAATAGATAATATTTTAAAAGGAAATTATAAGAATTGGAGTGAGTTAAATGGGCCTTCTATAAATATAACTTTAGTAAATTCTTTAATTGAAGTGGAAAAGAAAAGTGGCTCTATAATGATTGTTCAAGCTCCTTTATATCAAAAAGCTGTCGATGATGGAATAGATATAAAATCTCTTAAAGTTTTTCATAATGTTTCAAAAAGAAATTTAACATTACATTACTTATTAAGTGAAAGTGAAGATGAAGGAAAATACGGTGGTATTTTAAGTATTATTTATAACACTCTCTTTATGGTAATCCTAACTATATTGATAGCAACTCCTATATCTGTCGCAGGTGCAATTTATTTAGTTGAATACTCAAAAAAAGGTAAATTATCAACTCTGATTAAAACAGGAATAGATTTATTAGCTGCTGTTCCTTCAATAATTTTCGGGTTGTTTGGATTACTTGTGTTTGTTCAATTGCTTGGATTCGGATTTTCAATGATAAGTGGTGTATTAACCTTAGCTTTGATGATTTTACCTACAATTCTAAGAACAAGTGAAGAAGCTATTAGAAGTGTTAGTCCTGCCTTAAAAGAAGCTAGTAGAGGCTTGGGAGCAACAAAAATTGAAACAATTACTAAAATTGTTTTACCAAGTGCGTCAAAAGGAATTACTACAGGGGTTGTGTTAGCTATTGGAAGGGCTTTAGGAGAAACTGCAGCATTGATATTTACAATTGGTTCTTCTACTTCCTTTAGTACAGGATTAAGAAGCTCCTCAAGAGTTCTTGCACAACATATATTCTTGATTATTACTGAAGGTGGTTCAATTGATGAAGCTTTTGCTTCTGCACTTGTTCTAGTTGTTCTTGTTTTAATAATCAATAGCATTACAAAAATAATCATGAGAAAGGAAGTAAAATAAATGAATGAATCTTTATTTAAAGTCACTGATTTAGATCTTTGGTATGGAGAGCATCAGGCCTTGAATAAAATAAATATGGAAATTCAAAAAAACACAATAAATGCTTTTATTGGGCCTTCTGGTTGTGGGAAAAGTACTTTTTTAAGAGTTTTGGATCGAATGAATGATTTAATTGATGGTGTTTCAATTGAAGGTGAAGTTTTGTTTGAAAATCAAAATATATATAATGAAATGGATATTTTAGAGCTAAGAAGAAGAGTTGGTATGGTTTTTCAAAAGCCAAATCCTTTCCCAATGTCTATTTTTGATAATGTGGCTTATGGTCCAAAATTATATAAAAAATATAAGAAAAATGAGTTATATGATATTGTTGAAAAATCTTTAAAGCAAGCAGCTATATGGGATGAAGTAAAAGATAGATTGCATTCTAATGCGTTAGGTTTATCTGGTGGGCAACAACAGAGATTATGTTTAGCTAGAACTTTAGCTGTTAGTCCTGATGTAGTATTAATGGATGAACCAACAAGTGCCTTGGATCCAATATCTACAGCAAAAATAGAAGAATTAATGGTTGAGTTAAAAAAAGATTATACAATCATTGTTGTAACACATAATATGCAACAAGCCTCAAGAGTTTCAGATATAACTTCTTTCTTTTTAATTGATGATCAAAGAAGGGGATATTTAGTGGAAACTGGTGAGACTAGTGAAATATTTTTGAATCCAAGAGATAAAAGGACAGAAGATTATATATCTGGTAAATTCGGTTAAAAAGAGGGAAAAATGACAAAACAAGTATATCAAATTGATGAAAAAATAATGTTTTATAGAGAATTGTTATTGCAAATGGTAACAAGAGTTGAGCAAGCTATTTTAAAAGCAACCATTGCTATGGAAAATAAAGATATTAAGTTAGCTGAATCTGTAATCAATGAGGATTTCTTTATCAATCAATTAAGAGATATGATTGAAAGTGATGCTGTTAGATTATTAATAAGTGAAGCTCCTTATGGTCATTATATGAGACAAGTAATTGCTGGTTTAAAAATAGCAACAAGCTTAGAGAGAATGGGAGATCATGCAACACATCTTGCAAAAATGGTTAGTCATGAAAATTTTTGTAATGATGAAAGAGAACAGCCAATCATTAAAGGCATTATTGAAATGTCTAATATTGTTGCAAATATGTTTAGAGAAGCAATAAATGCTTTAATAAATATTGATGCAAAGCAGGCAAAAGATGTTGCTAAAATGGATGATGAAATTGATAAAAGAAGGGAAGATTTAAAAAAACAGATTCTTGAAGCTGGTCCCTTTGAAAATATTCAATTAAGACAAAATATGCATAATTATTATTACTTAGTAATTGAGCTTGAGAGAGTGGGAGATCATATCACTACGATTTGTTCATGGGTAGTTTATATGGATGAGGGCGTTAAACCTCACTTATGATGATAAAATATAATTAAAAGCTTAGAGTTGTTAATTTTTTGTTCAGCTCTGAGCTTTTTTTATTTATAGAGAACTTATAAACGTTTATTCAATATTATAAGCACTTAATATATATCTTTTTAAGATGGACTCTTGTTTTAAAACTATTTAGTACAGTAATTGAAAAGAATAATTATCATTCTTGGCATCTCTGTATTCGAAATAAAGAGAATATTCCTGACTAATATTGGCTATGAATTACCACATTCATATTCTACAATATAAACTTATTGTTACAGTTCTTATGAGATAGTGAGTGTGGAATTTAATTTTTGAGGTAAATTGAATTTTTCTCTTTATTTTAATCTCTTTTAATTATTTAGAAGTATTTGTTGAATATTAAAATTTAAAAATATAAAAATAATGTATAAAGCTTATGATAATTAATTGAGCTCCTATTTATAGTATTTAATTTTAAAATAGGAACTGATAGAGAATCAATTAATCCATTCTCTATTAATAAAGAATTATATTTAGCTACTATGTATCATTTTATAAAACAATCTGTATTTAATTTACTTGAAATTAATGAAATTTATTTTTAAAATTTTGATATTATAAATATAGTTTTTATACTCTTACCTGAATCCGTATAAATAGTCAAAAATCAGAAAGTCCCATTTTTTTTAGAAAATTTCGGGACTTTATCTACTAATTTTTTTCATTTTATTCTTCTGTGAGATTTCACCTCACATATTTAACAAGTTTTGATTTGATTGATTAGTAACATTGAGAATTTTTGATAAAATTATTGGTTTATTGACATAATGAATTCTTCTAATTGGTATCAGAAGTGTGTTAAATATTAGATTATCTACTTTTTTTAATTGAAATTTGGAAAGTAATTATTGATAC